>NZ_JBHWDU010000003.1:136842-163471 GCF_042734825.1 Kitasatospora sp. NPDC059648
ATCACCCCCCCCCCGGGGGGGGGCGCGCCCCCCGTCTTCCATACGCCGGGGTCGCACCGGCTGCCCAGGCCACCCCCCGCCGGGCGGGCCCCGGGGGGGGCCCCGCCCTTCCGGTTCCCGCTTACTTCCAGCCGTTGATGTGGGCGAAGCCCTCGCTGCCGCCGACCAGGTCGGTGGAGGTGGCGGCGCCGCCACCCCCACCGCCGGCGATGATGTCGGAGGTGTGGGCGACGCCGAAGCCCCCACCCGCCAGGAACGGCTCGTCGGCGCTGGCGACGATGCCGCCGCCGCCCTCCAGGCCCACGTGCGCGAACGCCGGGGTGGCGGCACCCGCGAGCGCCAGCGCGGCGGTGGCGGTCAGGGCGGCCTTGGCCAGCTTGCTCTTCATGGATCTTCCCTCTCTGTGGGAGCGCCCCCCGCGGGGCGCCTGCCTCTGACTCGTGATCACAGCGGCCCGTGCGGCCCGGCACCCCACGCGCCGGTCCGGACGGACGGTCACCCGGCCGGGTCGCACCCGTTCGGCGGCCCGGCCGGACGCTTCGGTCAAGCCCGGAGGGCCCGGGGAGACCTTCCTCCCCGGGCCCTCCGTCCGTGCCATGTCCCTTGATCAGCCGATCAGGTGCGAGATGCCCGCGTCGCCCGAGGACTGGGTGTTCTGGCCGACGTTGCAGATCTGCTTCGGGGTGCTGTTCAGGACCGGCACCTCGATCGGGACCGCGAGCCCGGCCGCGGCGGCGACGGCAATGTTGTGGATCTCCGGCAGGCAGATGTTCGGGTTGTCCAGGGTGTGGAAGTTCGGGCTGTTGTTGCCGTGGGTGCCGGTCTGGTTGGTGCCGCCGTTGCCCTGGACGGAGGTGGCGGCGCCGTCCGAGTCGGCGATGGCGGAGGCCGAGCCCGCGGACATCGCGAGGGCGGCGGCGGCCAGGCCTGCGGCGGCGAGGGACTTCTTGATCATTTCCGGTTTTCCTCTCGGGGGTGAATCGGGGAGCGATTCGGGGGTGGTTCGGGGGGTGGTGCAGGGGTGAGCTGAGCGGGGACCGTCAGCCGATCAGGTGGGACACGCCCGCGTCGCCGTGGCTCTGGGTGCCCTGGCCCTGGGTGCAGTACTGCTTGCCGCCGCTGTTGGCGATCGGGATCTCGATCGGGACCGCGACGCCCCCGGCCGCGGCGATGGCGATGTTGTGGATCTCCGGCAGGCAGACGTTCGCGTTGTCCAGGAAGTGGAAGTTCGGGCTGTTGTTCCCGACGGTGCCGGTGAAGTTGCTGCCGCCGTTGCCCTGAATGGTGGCGGCGGCGCCGTCCGAGTCACCGATGGCCGAGGCGGGCGCGGCGGCGGCGGCCAGCGCGGCGACGGCCAGGCCGGCGGCGGCGAAGGACTTCTGGATCATGGGGAGATCCCTCTCTGAAATGCTTTTCGGTTTCTGTGCGTAGCAACGCGTCGAACGCTCAGACCCGGTCTGCAGTCACTGACATCCAGATCAAAGAATGACGGCACGGAAGGTTACGGGGATTTTTGAAAAGGGTCCGGGAGGCGCGTCCGGGGACGGTTTCCGATGGGATTATTGCGCCGAATCGGTTAACGCCCGCAATCCGAACTCCTGGTCATTCGTTGCGCAGATTGCTTTCCGGCTGCGGCCCCGCAGCCCTCCCCGATGGATCTCCAGTCCTGGATCCCCAGGACGTCCCCAGTACGGACAGGTAGAACGGTGAAAAGCATGAAGTTCTCCAAGCGGGCCGGCGCGATGCTGCTGGCGGTCGGTGCGGGCGTGCTCGCCTCCCAGGGGGCGGCCTCCGCCGCCCAGGTAGGCCCCGACCAGGTCGGAGCCCTGGAGGACAAGCTGTCCACCCAGCAGGTCCCGGCGGACGTACCGCTGATCCCGCTGGGCAGCCGCGTCACCGCCGGCATCCCGACCACGCTGGTCATGCCGCCGGCGCCCGGCCGGACCACCGACAACGGGATGGTCCCGGAGCACCCGGTGCCCCAGCTGGCCACCGGCAAGCTCGGCCCGAGCGCCAGGGCCCAGCTGCCGCTGCCGCTGGTCGACCAGAGCGCCGACCTCGGCGATGTGCTGCTGGAGGCCCCGGCGGCGCCGCTCCAGGCCAAGACCCCCGGCCTGGACGTGGGCAAGCCGCTGGCGCTGGTGCAGGACGGCACCGGCCAGCTCGCCGACGGCCGGCTCCGGGTGGACGAGGTGGACCCGCGGCTGGTGCCCGCCGCCGTGCAGACCGTCCCAGGAGCCACCGCGAGCCTCGGCGGCGACCAGGAGCGGCTCTCCGCCACCGAGGCGGTGAACGACCTGGCCGACACCACCACGGCCACGGCCACCGGCGTGCTGCAGCAGACCAGCGCGACCGAAACGGCCACCGGCACCGCCGCCGGCCTGGTGCAGCAGAGCGGCCTGGCGCGACTGGCCGGACTGACCCGGCTCTGAGCCCGTCCCGGACGCGCCGGAGCCCGGCACCCCGCCTGGTGGCCAGGAGTGCCGGGCTCCGGCGCGTCCGGCCGCTCAGCCCGGCAGGACGCCGGACAGCCCGCCGACCAGCGGGAGGTCCTTGACCCCACCGCCCGCGCTCAGCGGACCGGTCAGCGTGCCGGTGCCGACCGGTGCCAGTCCCTGGTCGGGCTGGATGGTGGCGCCGTTGTTGAGCACGTCGGCCGAGGAGTTGGCCCACGGGTCCAGGCGCAGGCTCTTGAGCGGCGCGACGCCGTAGCCGAGCCCGGTCGTCGTCCCGTTCAGCGCCTGCCCGACGTCGGTCTTGGCCAGCGAGGCCGGGCCGGCCGCGGGCGATTGCCCGGACGGGGTGGCGGCCTGGGCCGAACCGGCGCCGAGCAGCACCACGGCACCCATGGCGGCGGCCAGGCCCGCCCCGCTCTTCATCGAAACCATGCGGTTCACCCTTCGGTGGATCGGGTTTTCCCGGACCGCCCGCCCGGGAATGCCGAACTGCCCCCCGGCCTGCTGGTCGGGGGGCAGTTCGGCCGGAACACGTGCCGATCGGGGATCAGCAGTCGTCGTCGTGCTTGGGGTGCACCTCCACGTTGGCGCAGGTGTTGCCGAAGGCCGGGTTCAGCAGGCCCGCGGCGTTGAGGGTGTTGCCGCAAAGGTTGATCGGGACGTGCACCGGGATCTGGACCTGGTTGCCGGAGACGACGCCGGGGGAGCCGGCGGCAACGCCCTGGGCGCCCGCGCTGGCGGCGGCGGAGCCCGCCGCGCCCAGCACCAGACCGACAGCGGCGGCGGAGAGGACAGTGACCTTCTTCATGTTCTGCATGGGGTTGATCTCCTCGATCACACAAGGGTGGAGCGTTTCCCGCGCCCCGGCGCTGCGGAGCGCGGCACGGGCACGGTGAGTCGGCGGTTGCCGGGTCAGCCGAGATTGGCGCACTTGTTGCCGAAGGCCGGGTTCAGCAGGCCGGCGGCGTCGACGGTGTTGCCGCAAAGGTTGATCGGGATGTGCACCGGGATCTGGATCTGGTTGCCGGAGACGACACCGGGGGAGCCGGCGGCCACACCCTCGGCGCCCGCGCTGGCGAACGCGCCGCCGGCGGCACCGAGCACCAGGCCGGTGGCGGCCACCGACAGGGCAGCGGCCTTCTGGAAGTTGCGCATGATTCTCCTCCGATTTCTGCCCGACGGAAGTGAGATGTCGGGAGTCGGGCGAGCAGGAATACTCACCCGAAGGCTTCAGGGATTTCCGTGAATGTCACTCCGACGGCGCACACCGGCGTGTTCAGCCCATGGCTCGGGCGTCGACGCAGCCGCCGCGTTTTTCCGGCGCCCCGCAGACGTTCCCGCACGGCCGGGAACGTCCGGGTCGCGATCAGGAATCCCCGGTCAGGCGTTCAGGTGGTGTCACCGAACGCCGGGTTCCGGGGGGCCCGCCATGCTGACCGACTTGCCGGTGGCCTCGGTGCCGACGAGGCCATGGGCGAGCTGCGCATGGGTGGTGCTCGATTCGTTGAGTAGGGCCGGGTGGATCGTCTTCCGTGGGGGAGAACGAGGCAGTGCGTGGGGGGAAACGGTCCGACCCGCCGATCACCCGAATGCACCGCTCAGCGGCCCTATTGCTCCGGACGGGTGACAGTGCGGGCGCCGTCGCAACCGCCCCGGACAGGTCTCGTTCTAGATGTCGCACTCCCCGTGCATCTCTGTTGAACAGTCAGGAGGCTCGCATGAGCATCAAGAAGACCGCCGCCGTCGGCGCGGCCGTGGTGGGCATCGTGGGCGCCGGCGCCGGCACCGCCATGGCCAGCGCGGGCGCCGAAGGTGTCGCCGCTGGTTCCCCCGGTGTCATCTCGGGGAACCAGATCCAGGTTCCGATCCACATCCCGATCAACCTGTGCGGCAACACCGTCGGCGTCACCGGTGCGCTGAACCCCGCGTTCGGCAACCACTGCCTCAACGCTGGCTGATTCCCCACCCGGTTCGGCCGGTGAGAGCCGCCGTTCCGCGCTTCCCTCCTGGGGCGCGGAGCGGCGGCTTTTCCGCGTCCGTACGGCGGACGACGGGTCAGTTCCCCGTGCTGTCACGAGTCTTGTTGCACTACTTGTCAGTACCTAGAATGCGAGACCTGCTCACCTTTCGGCACCTCTCTTGCTCCGCACCGCCGGGCACCCCCTGGCCCGGCGGTTCCCCCGCCCCGCAAGGAGTCGCGTGTGATCAGGTTCCGCACGTCCGCGGCGCGACGAGCGCGAACGGGCTCGTCCCGGTCCGCCGCGCTGCTCGCCACCGGCGTCCTCGTCGCCACCCTCGGCCTGGCCGGTGCTCCCGCCGCCCTCGCCGACGACGCCCCGGCCCCGGCCGCCACCCGCCCGGCCGCGATCGTCGCCCTCGGCGACAGCGCCATCTCCGGGGAGGGCGCCGGCACCGACACCGGCGACGGCTACTTCCCGGAGACCGACACCCCCACCAACTACTGCCACCGGCACCCCAAGTCGGAGATCTTCGTCACCGACATCCCCGGGGTCACCCCGATCGACCTCGCCTGCTCCGGCGCCCAGACCGGCGACCTGGTCAGCGACCCCGAGCTGGCCAAGATCACCGGCTCCGGCAGCGGAGACTTCGGCGAGCCCAAGCAGGACGTCAAACTCGCCGACACGGCGAGCAAGTACGACGTCAAGATGGTCGTCGTCACGATCGGCGCCAACGACGACTTCGACTTCAGCGGCATCATGATGCACTGCCTGGCGCAGTACTTCCCGATCCCCAAGGACCAGGGCTGCCGGGACACCATCGGCAGCGACGAGATCCGCCGGCGGGCCCAGCGGGTCCAGCCCAAGGTCGTCGCCGCGCTGCAGAACATCCGGCAGACCATGCGCAAGGCGGGCTACGCCGACTCCTCGTACCAGCTGGTCTACCAGTCGTACTTCAACCCGATCACCCCGGACATCCGGCGCAACGACTACCTGGGCAAGATCGCCGACGGCTGCCCGGCCTTCCCCGAGGACCTCGCCTGGGGCCACAACTGGGTGGTCCCCACCCTCAGCGACGCGCTCCGCGGCGCGGCCGAACAGGTGCCCGGCGTGCGGTACCTGGACCAGCGGCGGGTCGCCTTCGGGCACGAGGTGTGCGCGGAGTGGACGACGTCCCCGTACGAGTACTCCAACGGGGACGTCATCAACCTCTCCGAGTGGGCGCGCAACGGCTGCGACTCGCAGATCGGCATCCCCGGGCTGTGCATGAACATGGTCCGCCAGTCGTACCACCTGCGGGTGGCCGGCTACCGCGGTGAGGGCGTCTGCCTCGGCCAGTTCTTCGCCAGGCCCGACCAGACCGAGGCGTACTGCACGCTCAACCAGCAGAACACCACGTCGATCCAGCCGCTCACGCCCGGCAAGCCCTTCGGGGACGTCCCCGAGGACGGCTCCTGGTACCAGCTCACCAACGCGGCCACCGGCAACGCGCTCGACCTCTCCGGCGGCGGCACCTACGGCGACTCCACCGACGGACGGCCCGCCATCAGCTACCCGGCGGCCGGCGGGCTGAACCAGTCCTTCGTCCTGGAGGCCAAGTCCGGCGGCAGCTACGAGCTGGACTTCAGCGGCAACCGCGGCATGTGCCTGGACGCCGACGCCGCCGCCACCGCCCCCGGCACCCGGATCCAGCAGTGGGGCTGCAACGGCGGAGCCAACCAGCACTGGGTGTTCAAGCCGGCCGGCAACGGCAACTACAAGATCGCCGACTCGGCCGACCAGACCAAGGTCCTGGCCACCGGCGCCACCCTCGACGCCAAGGGCAACCCCTACGTCGAACTCGTCACCGACACCGGCGCCCCCGCCCAGCTCTGGCAGCTCACCAAGCTCGGCATCGTCTACGTCCACGGCTGACGTGGCTCAGGCCGTCGCCGCCCCAGCCGGGCGGCGACGGCCGCGCTCGTCGGGCAGGGCGTCCGACCGGCAGCAGTGCCGGATCCCACTGCACCCGCACCGGGCTCCGCCGCAGCTCCCGCTTCCACTCCGCCTGCGACTCGTGCACCCGCCGGGTGCAGGCGCTCGGCACGGCCCGCTCCAGCGCCCGGTCGAGGCCGTGCCGTAGGCTCACGGGAACGTCGTTGCGCCGGAGCCGCGCGCACCATGAGCGGGGCGGGGAGTACCCAGAGCAGATGAGCACGGCATCGAGTACGGAGTCGTCCAGCACTGAGCCGTCCAGCACCGAGCCGGTGGCTACGGGGGAGCGCTCCGAGGAGCGGACGGGCCGTGCGCCCGGGCGGTTCGGGGTGCTGGTGGACCGCTTCGCGCCCGCGCTCGGCGCGTACGCGGTGGTCAAGGCGATCGGCCTGACCGTCTTCCTGGTGCTGCTGGAGCACACCGGCGACTACCTGAAGAAGCAGGTCGGCCGCGGCGGCGGCGCCCACGCCTGGGACGTGCTGGGCACCTGGGACGGCATCTGGTACCAGCGGATCGCGGAGAACGGGTACGACCCGCAGCTGATCCCGCTGCACGGCTTCCCGCTGGCCACCTACTACGAGAACTCCGCCGCCTTCTTCCCGCTCTACCCCTGGCTGATGCGGCTGGTCGGCGCGGTGACCGGGCTCGGCCCGTACGGCTCCGGGATCGTGGTCTCGGTGCTGGCCTCGCTGGTCGCCGCGGCCGGGATCTTCGCGATCGCCGAGCGGCTCGCCGGCTTCCGGGCGGGTGTGATCGCCGCGGTGATCTGGGGCCTGTTCCCGGGCTCGGGCGTGGAGTGGGCGGTCTACTCGGACTCGCTGTTCGTCGCGCTCTCCGCCTGGGCCTGCTACTGCGTGATGACCCGTCGCTGGATCGCCGCGGGCCTGCTGGCCCTGGTCGCGGGCCTCAACCGGCCGACCGCCGCCGCGCTGATCGCCGCGGTCTCGATCGCCGCGCTGGTCGCGCTGGTCCGCCGCACCGACGGGGTGGGCCGCCCGCTGACGGCGGTGCTGATCACCCCGTGGGGCCTGATCGGCTACGTCGCGTGGGTCGGCTGGCGGATGGGCGACTGGGGCGGCTACTTCAAGCTCCAGCGCGGTGCCTGGAACCGCTACTTCGACTTCGGCGCCTCCACCCTGCGAACGATCATGGACGTGATCACCGGTCACTGGGACTTCTGGCAGTCCAACCCCGTGCCGGACCTGATCGCCATCGCGCTGCTGATCGCCCTGCCCGGCCTGCTGGTGCTGCTCCGGCAGGCCCGCCCGCCGCTGGTGCTGTGGGTGTACACCGCACTGACCATCTTCACCGCGCTGAGCAGCAACCAGATCTTCGGCAACATCTCGCGCTACCTGCTGCCGGCCTTCCCGCTGTTCATCGGCCTGGCGGTGGCACTGCGCCGGGTGCGGACCTCCTCGCTGGTCGGGATGTTCGCGATGCCGGTGATCGCGGCGGGCTGGTACGCGGGCTATGCGCTGTTCGAGTTGGGCATCCCGTAGGCCCGGCGTTGGTTGGCTACGGGATCATCCGGCAGCAGACGGGCCGTTGCTAACCTCGGACGCATGACGACGATCCCGCCCGTGCGCCAGATCCGTGACATCTCCGGCCTTCTGGACCACGCGAGCCACGTGCTGGCGACCCGGATGGCGGCGGCCTTCACCGAGCTCGGGATCACCCCCCGCGCGTACTGCGTCCTGTTCCACGCGCAGGAGGCCGAGCGTACCCAGATCCAGCTGGCCGAGCTGTCGGACCTGGACAAGACCACCATGGTGGTCACCGTCGACGAGCTGGAGAAGGCGGGCCTGGCCGAGCGCCGCCCGTCCGCCACCGACCGCCGGGCCCGGATCATCTCGGTCACCGAGGCGGGCGAGCGGGCCGTCGTGCAGGGCACCGCGATCGCCGACCGGGTCCATCGCGAGCTGCTGGAGTCGCTGCCGCAGCCGGAGCGGGAGGTCTTCGTCTCCGCCCTGGCCCGCCTGGTGGACGGGCACCTGGCGGAGCCGGTCGAAAGCGAACGCGCCGTCCGCCGTGCCCGCCGTTCCCGGAGCTGACGCCTCGCCTCCGCGCATCTGCTCCCGAGATAGATAGTCCCGAACAAAACAATCTGATAGCTTCCTTCCCGGTACTCGACGAACCGGGAGACCGCCATGACCACGCACGCCCCGGCCGCGCCCGACACGGCGCCCGCGGCCCCCGCCCGCCCCCGCCCCCGCGCCCTCGCCCTCGCGGTGCTCTGCGCCAGCATGCTGATGATCGTCCTGGACGGCTCGATCGTCACCGTCGCGCTGCCCGCCATCCAGGGCGACCTGCACTTCTCGCCCGCCGACCTCACCTGGACGGTCAACGCCTACCTGATCGCCTTCGGCGGCCTGCTCCTGCTGGCCGGCCGGCTCGGTGACCTGATCGGCCGCAAGCGCGTCTTCGTCGCCGGACTCGCCCTCTTCACCGCCGCCTCGCTGCTCTGCGCCGTCGCCACCGGTCAGGGGATGCTGATCGCCGCCCGTTTCCTCCAGGGCGTCGGCGGCGCGATGGCCTCGGCGGTCAGCCTCGGCATGGTCGTCACGCTCTACCCCGAGCCGGGCGAGCGCGGCCGCGCGATCGGCGCGTTCAGCTTCGTCGGCGCGGCCGGCGCCTCGATCGGCCAGGTCCTCGGCGGGGTCCTCACCCAGGCCCTCAGCTGGCACTGGATCTTCCTGATCAACCTGCCGCTCGGCCTCACCGCGGCCCTGCTGGCCGTCCGGGTGCTGGCTGCCGACGACGGCCCGGGCCTGCGGGCCGGTGCCGACGCCCTGGGCGCCGCACTGATCACCGCCGCCCTGATGCTCGGCATCTACACCATCGTCGGCACCGGCGCCCACGCCTGGACCTCGGCCCGGACCCTCGGGCTCGGCGCGCTCTCGCTCGTCCTGCTGGCCGCCTTCCTGCTCCGCCAGGCGCGGGCCGCCCAACCCCTGCTGCCGCTGCGGATGTTCCGCTCCCGCAACGTCTCCGGCGCCAACGCCGTACAGCTCCTGACCATCTCCGGGATGTTCGCCTTCCAGATCCTGGTCGCCCTGTACCTGCAGCAGGTCCTCGGCTACGGCGCTGCCGCCACCGGCCTCGCGATGCTGCCCGCCGCGGTCGCCATCGGGGCGGTGTCGCTGCTGCTCTCCGCCCGGCTGGGCGCGCGGTTCGGCGAGCGCGCGGTGCTGCTCGCCGGCCTCGCGATGCTGGTCGTCGCGCTCGGACTGCTGGCCCGGCTGCCGGCCGACGCCGACTACCCCGTCCACCTGCTGCCGACCATGCTGCTGATAGGCGGCGGCGGGCTGGTGCTGTCCGCGCTCGCGGTGCTCGGGATGTCCGGCGCCGGGCCGGAGGACGCGGGCACCGCCTCGGGCCTGTTCAACACCACCCAGCAGGTCGGCGGCGCGCTCGGCGTCGCGGTGCTCACCACCCTCGCCGACGGCCGCAGCGGAGCCCTGACCGCCGCCGGGCACCCGGCGGCCGAGGCGCTCACCGGCGGCTTCCGGCTCGCCTTCACGGTGGCGGCCGGGCTGCTCGCGGTGGCGCTGGTGCTGGCGGCGGTGGTGCTCCGGCCGACCGTCAACCCGGCCGACCGCCAAGGGGATCGGCCTCAGCCGGCGCAGTAGTGGTGGCGGTGGTGGGTGTAGTCGCCGTTGTCCCCGGCGCTGACGGCCTGGACCGCGACGGCGACCACCAGGACGGGCAGCAGGGCCACCAGCACGCCGTGCAGGAAGCCCGCCCGCACCATCGAGCGCCGCCGGAACGCGGCCACCACGATCCAGACGGCCCAGAAGGTCGCGAGGGCGCTCAGCGCCACACCCGTCCAGCCGAGCGGGAGGACGTAGCCGGGGGCGCCGTCACTGTCCTGGCACTTGCTCAACAGGCGTTGCACGGCCCGGACTTCGTCGGCCGACCACCAGCTGCAGGCCAGTCCGACGCCCATCAGCAGCAGTGGGTGGACGGCTTCGAACCGGCCACGGGAGGGCTCTCCTGTGGCCGGTGCCGCGTACGTCATGAACTCTTCCCCCGAGATGTGCCCCTGTTACGGCCAGACGAGGCAGTACAGCTGGTGGCCGGCCTCGTGCAGCCGGTTGGCGAAGTCCTGCCACTCGTGCAGCATCGTATAGATCACGAAGGCGTCGCGCGGACCGCGGCGGTCGGGGACGGTGGACCAGATGAAGGCGGCGGCGCCGAGCTCGGTCTCGTCCGCCTTGCGGAGCGGCTCGACCACGTTGTGAGGGAGTTGGACGACGGCGTAGTCGGGGTGCAGCACGACGAGTTCCAGCGGCGGCACCTGGTGCAGCGGAACGCCCTGGATGCCGGTGAGGACCATGGCGCTCATGGTCTCCGGCTTGATCTTGGTGGAGAGGTGGCCGGTGGGGGAGCCGCTGGTCTCCATCAGGTCGCCGAGCCGCCCCAGCGCGCCGAGTTCGCCGGCGTCCAGGCCGAGCCCGCCCGGACCGAGCGCGGTGGGGACTCTGGCGGCGGTCGCGCGGTCCGGTGCGCCGAAGTACTTGTAGGTCACCCCCACGCGTCCCTCACCCCGCCTCTCGCCGCCGCGACGACCACGACCCGTACCCGCTCCCGTACCCCCGCGTGCGGTTTCGGCGGGCCTGCGGGAGCCACCCGCCGCCTCGTCGAAGCCGTCCTGCGCCTCGGACACTCGGACCATCCTCACCGGAATTCGCCGGAATCGACAGACCCCCGCACGCCCGGCGCCCACCGGACGTGCTCCTTACCCGTCATGCGCCGCCGTGCCTACTCGCGGGCCGTACCCACTCGCGGCACACAGCAGTCCTCTCCACGCCCCTGTACACAACCGGAGCGCTCGCGCACTCTGTGCACACAGTCTGACTGGTCCGTGCTCCGGAACAGCCAGCGGCCCCGCCCGTGCACGACCGCCACGGACAACCGTCACGCACAACCGTACAGACAACGGTGCCCGGATCATCGTTCCAGATGATCGGGCCGGACATGCAGAGCTCAAGGACACGATTTGAGACCATGTCTCCCGTGAGCTATCCCTACGAAGCCCCCCAGTCCCAGTCGCTGTTCGATCGCGCCTCCGTGGTCACGCCCGGCGGCGTCAACTCCCCGGTGCGCGCCTTCCGCGCGGTAGGCGGTACGCCGCGCTTCATGGTGTCCGGCACCGGCCCCTACCTCACCGACGCCGACGGCCGTGAGTACGTCGACCTGGTGTGCTCGTGGGGTCCGATGATCCTCGGCCACGCGAACCCCGCCGTGATCGACGCCGTCCAGCGGGCCGTCGCCCTCGGCACCTCCTTCGGTACGCCCGGCCAGGGCGAGGTCGAGCTCGCCGAGGAGATCGTCGCCCGGGTCGCCCCGGTCGAGCAGGTCCGCCTGGTCTCCTCCGGCACCGAGGCCACCATGTCCGCGATCCGGCTCGCCCGCGGCTTCACCGGTCGGGCGAAGGTGGTCAAGTTCGCCGGCTGCTACCACGGTCACGTGGACGCGCTGCTGGCCGCCGCCGGTTCCGGCGTGGCCACCTTCGGCCTGCCGGACACCCCGGGCGTCACCGGCGCCCAGGCCGGCGACACCATCGTGCTGCCGTACAACGACCTGGCCGCGGTCGAGCAGGCCTTCGCCGCCCACCCGGGCGAGATCGCCTGCGTGATCACCGAGGCCTCGCCCGGCAACATGGGCGTCGTCCCGCCGCTGCCCGGCTTCAACGCGGGCCTGGCCCGGCTCTGCCGGGACAACGGCGCGCTGTTCATCTCCGACGAGGTGATGACCGGCTTCCGCGTCTCCAAGGCCGGCTGGTACGGCCTGGAGGCGGCGAACGAGGGCTGGGCGCCGGACCTGCTGACCTTCGGCAAGGTCATGGGCGGCGGCTTCCCGGCCGCGGCCTTCGGCGGCCGCGCCGACGTGATGGCCCACCTGGCCCCGGCCGGCCCGGTCTACCAGGCGGGCACCCTGTCCGGGAACCCGGTCGCCACCGCGGCCGGCCTGGCCCAGCTGCGCGGCTGCACCGACGAGGTGTACGCGACGGTGGACCGGGTCTCCGCCGAGATCTCCGGCCTGGTCTCCGAGGCGCTCACCAAGGAGGGCGTGGCGCACCGGCTGCAGACCGCCGGGAACATGTTCTCGGTGTTCTTCACCGAGGCCGCGGTCACCAACTACGACGAGGCCAGGACACAGGAGGCGTACCGTTTCACCGCCTTCTTCCACGCGATGCTGGCCGAGGGCGTCTACCTGCCGCCGTCCGCCTTCGAGTCCTGGTTCGTCTCGGCGAGCCACGACGAGCGGGCGATCGAGCGGGTCGCCGCCGCCCTGCCGGCCGCCGCCCGCGCCGCTGCCGCCGCAACGGCCTGAGTCCAGGAGTAGTCGAGAAGTGAGCGCCAAAGAGATCACCGTCGTCCACGTGATGCGTCACGGTGAGGTGCACAACCCGGAGGGCGTCCTGTACGGGCGGCTGCCGGACTACCACCTGTCCGAGCTGGGCCGGCAGATGGCCGACCGGGTCGCCGAGGACCTGGCCGGCCGGGACATCGCCCACGTGGTGGCCTCCCCGCTGGAGCGGGCCCAGGAGACCGCCGCGCCGATCGCCAAGGCGCACGGCCTGGACGTCGCGGTGGACGAGCGGCTGATCGAGGCGGAGAACGTCTTCGAGGGCAAGACCTTCGGCGTCGGCGACGGCTCGCTGCGGAACCCGGGTTACTGGAAGTACCTCACCAACCCGTTCAAGCCCTCCTGGGGCGAGCCGTACCTCGACCAGGCGGTGCGGATGATGGGCGCGCTCGGCGCCGCCCGGGACGCCGCCCGCGGGCACGAGGCGGTCTGCGTCAGCCACCAGCTGCCGATCTGGATCGTCCGCTCCTTCGTCGAGCGCCGCCGGCTCTGGCACGACCCGCGCAACCGGCAGTGCTCGCTGGCCTCGCTGACCAGTTTCACCTTCGAGGGCGACAGGATCGTCTCGGTCGGCTACCGCGAGCCGGCCCGCGACCTGCTGCCCGCGCACCTGGTGGGCAAGGGCCGCAAGGGCGACAAGCCGGTGGGCAGGAGCTTCGGCGCCTGAGGCCCGTAAGGGGTGCGTAAGTATGACTTCGGGTCACCTGGCGAGCGCCGGGTGACCCGAAGTCTTCGCAGCTCAGAGGGGGTGCGGCGCGCAAGGGAGGACCCCCCCGAACCCGCCCGGAACTCCATGCGAAACTTTTCACATGTCTGCCATGACGCGCCCCCGTCCCCGTGTCGCCGCAGCCGCCGCCACAGTCGCCGCCGCTGCGCTCGTCCTCACCGGCTGTTCCTCCTCGGGCTCGTCGAGCAGCGAAGGCCAGGTCGGCTTCGTCACCGTCAAGGGGACCAACCTGTCCAAGGCCGAGGCGGGCAAGCGCGGGGACGCGCCGGACATCTCCGGGGAGACCCTGGAGGGCAACCAGGTCAAGCTCTCGGACTACCGGGGCAAGGTCGTGGTGCTGAACGTGTGGGGCTCCTGGTGCGGGCCGTGCCGGGCCGAGGCGAAGAACCTCCAGGCCGTCGCGGACGAGTACAAGGACAAGAACGTCCAGTTCCTGGGCATCAACACCCGGGACACCGACAGGACCAACGCCGTCCGCTTCGAGCAGGAGCAGGGCGTCGGATTCCCGAGCATCTTCGACCCGGCGGGCACCCAGCTGCTCAAGTTCCCCAAGGGCAGCCTCAACCCGCAGTCCATCCCGACCACCCTGATCGTCGACCGCGACGGCAAGCTGGCCGCCCGCGCCGTCGGCGGGACGACCCAGGAGGCGCTGGAGTCGATCGTCCAGCCGGTGGTCGCGGAGCTGCAGCAGTGAGTGCGCCGCTCCGGCTCGCGGACACCTTCACCACCGTGCAGAGCGGTGCGCTGCTGGCCGCCGCGCCGATCGCGCTGGCGGCCGGGCTGGTGTCCTTCTTCTCGCCCTGCGTGCTGCCGCTGGTGCCCGGCTACCTGTCGTACGTGACCGGCTTCTCCGCCGCCGACCTCGCCGACGCCCGCGGAGCCAGGCGCGGCCGGATGCTGCTCGGGGCGACGCTGTTCATCCTCGGCTTCACCGTGGTCTTCGTCTCCGGCGGGGCGCTGTTCGGCCAGTTCGGCAACACCCTCCAGGAGCACAAGCGGGTCATCTCGATCGTGCTCGGCTCGCTCACCGTGGTGATGGGACTCGCCTTCGTGGGCCTCGTCCCCGGCCTGAGCATGCGCGAGGTGCGCTCGCACCGCCGCCCGGCCGTCGGCCTGCTCGGCGCGCCGCTGCTGGGCATGGTCTTCGGCGTCGGCTGGACGCCCTGCATCGGCCCGACCCTGGCCGCCGTCCAGACCCTGTCCCTGAACCAGGCGGACGCGGCGCGCGGGGCCCTGCTGATGACCTTCTACTGCCTGGGCCTCGGCGTACCGTTCGTCGTGGCCGCGCTGGCGTTCCGCCGGGCGCTGGGCGCCTTCGGGTGGGTCAAGCGGCACTACCCGCTCGTCATGCGGATCGGTGGCGGCATGCTCGTCGCGGTCGGTCTGCTGCTCGTCACCGGGATCTGGGATTCCTGGATGAGCGAACTGCAGTCCTGGACCGCCGACTCCCAGATCGGAATCTGACCGTGAGCAAGACCACGACCGGTACCGAGCTGCCCCCGGCGCCGGACGACGACACCGCCGCGGAGCGGCTCAGCACCGCGCCGGTCGAGTCCGAGGGGCCGACCGGCATAGGGGTGCTCGGCTGGGCGCGCTGGATGTGGCGCCAGCTGACCTCGATGCGGGTCGCCCTGATCCTGCTGTTCCTGCTGTCGCTGGCCGCCATCCCGGGCTCGCTGATCCCGCAGAACGGCCAGAACCAGTTCAAGGTGCAGACCTGGAAGGCGCAGCACACCGCGGTCGCGCCGATCTACGAGAAGCTCCAGCTGTTCGACGTCTACAGCTCGGTCTGGTTCTCGGCGATCTACATCCTGTTGTTCGTCTCGCTGGCCGGCTGCATCGTCCCGCGCACCTGGCAGTTCGTGGGTGTGCTGCGCTCCCAGCCGCCGGCCACGCCGCGCAACCTGACCCGGATGCCGGTGTACGCGGCCTGGCGCACCGGTGCGGATGCGGAGCGGGTGAACGCGGCCGCCCACCGGCTGCTGCGCAAGCGCGGCTTCCGCGCCAGCCTGTCGGGCGGCTCGGTGGCCGCCGAGAAGGGCTACCTGCGCGAGGTCGGCAACCTGCTGTTCCACCTGTCGCTGTTCGCGCTGCTCGGCGGCTTCGCCTGGGCCAGCCTGGCCTCCGGCACCGGCGGCAAGCTGATGGTCGAGGGCCAGGGCTACTCCAACACCATCACCCAGCTCGACGACTTCACCGGCACCCGGTTCTACGGGAACCAGGACCTCGACCCCTTCTACCTGAAGCTCGACGACTTCACCTCGAAGTTCCAGAACACCGGTGACCAGATGGGCGCCGCCCGCCAGTTCACCGCGAACGTCGAGTACTACCAGGGCAGCGACGACTCGAAGCTGAGGAAGGGGACGATCGAGGTCAACCACCCGCTGGAGATCGGCGGCAGCAAGGTCTACCTGATCGGCCACGGCTACGCCCCGGTGATCACCGTGAAGAACGGCAAGGGCGCCGTGGTCTACCACGACGTCGTGCCGTTCCTGCCGCAGGACGCCAACCTGACCTCGACCGGCGTGGTGAAGGTCTCCGACTACGGCGCCGGCCCGGACGGCAACAAGACCCAGCTGGGCTTCTCCGGCTTCTTCCTGCCGACCGCCCCGCTGAGTTTCGCCGGCACCGGCCCGATCTCGCTGTTCCCCGGCGACGCCGCCCCCGAGCTGGTGCTGAACGCCTTCTCCGGCGACCTCGGCACCGACTCCGGCCTGCCGCAGAACATCTACCAGCTGAACACCTCCAAGCTGACCCAGCTGCAGCAGGACGGCCAGCCGGCCAAGGCCCTGCTCAAGCCCGGCCAAGCCTGGGAGCTGCCGAACGGCTACGGCACCGTCACCTTCGAGGGCTACAAGCAGTGGGCGAGCTTCAACGTCTCGCACCGGCCCGGCAACGCGATCGCGCTGACCGGCGCCGTCCTGGCGATCCTCGGCCTGATCGGCTCGCTGTTCATCCAGCGCCGCCGGATCTGGGTGCGGGCGGTGGCCCTGCCGGGCGGCGGCACCCAGGTGGAGCTGGCCGGTCTGGCCCGCAGCGAGTCGGCGAAGATCGCCGAGGAGCTGGCCGGGCTCGCGGTGGACCTCCAGGACGACGCCCCGGCGTCGGAGGACGAGGACGAGGCCGCGGAAGCCGACGCCGAGGGCGCAGCCGACGAAGCAGTACCCGACGACCCCGAGGCCGAGGCCTCAGACCCCGCAGTCCCTGCCGACCAGAACTCCAAGGAGTAGACGGTGCATCTCGCCTCGGGAGTCGACCCACAGTTGGCCGACCTCTCCAACAAGCTGATCTATTCGGCGATGGCGGTCTACACGATCGCCATGTTCGCCCACATGTTCGAGTGGACGTTCGGCAGCAAGGGCGCGGTCGCCGTCCGCTCCAAGGAGCAGTCGGGCAACCTGGCCGAGACCGTCGCCGCCGCCGAGACCAAGGCCGCCAAGAAGGTCACCGTCACGGTGGCCGGGGCGAAGGGCGGCACCACCACGCTCACCCGCACCGTCCTGGCGGGCGAGGGTGCGACGGTGGTCACCGGCGGCGGTCGCGGCGACGAGGACGTGGACGGCCCGGGCGCGGCCGGCACCAGCGAGAAGGCCGACCTGGCCGGCCGCATCGCGATCTCGCTCACCGTCCTGGCGCTGCTGCTGCACGGCGGCGGCATCGTCGCCCGCGGCCTCTCGGTCTCCCGCTGGCCGTGGGGCAACATGTACGAGTTCTCCTGTGCCTTCGCCTTCGCGATGACGGCCGCGTACGTGGCCCTGCTGGCCGCGCGGAAGAACGTCCGCTGGCTCGGCCTGCCGGTCACCGTGGCGGTGCTGCTGACGCTCGGCATCGCGACCCAGGTGCTGTACACCGACTCCGAGCAGCTCGTCCCCGCGCTGCACTCGTACTGGCTGGCGATCCACGTCTCCACCGCGATCTTCTGCGGCGGCGCCTTCTACGCGGCGTTCATCGCCACCCTGCTGTACCTCGGCAAGGACTCCTTCGACAGGCGGATGGCGGCCGGCCTGACCACCGGCCCGCTGGGCACCTCGCCGTCGATCTGGCGCCGGCTGCCCGCCGCGTCCACCTTCGACAAGCTGTCCTACCGGATCAACGCCCTGGTCTTCCCGCTGTGGACCTTCACCATCATCGCGGGCGCGATCTGGGCCGAGGCCGCCTGGGGCAAGTACTGGGAGTGGGACCCGAAGGAGACCTGGTCGTTCATCACCTGGGCCGCCTACGCCGCCTACCTGCACGCCCGCGCGACGGCCGGCTGGAAGGGCCGCAAGGCCGCGTACCTGGCGCTGGCGGCCTTCGCCTGCTGGCTCTTCAACTACTACGGCGTGAACATCTTCGTCACCGGCAAGCACTCCTACGCGGGGATCTGACCGGGGCGGCGCACCGACCGGCCCGGCTTTCCGCAGGAGTAGCCGGGCCGAGGTGCAACAGGGGTAGTTCGTGCCGGCCGTCCGTGCCGGTACGGGGAGGAACGAGGAGGAAATCGCGCAATGGAGTGCGACGAGGTCATGCTGACCGTCCGAATCACCGCCGCCGAGCAGCTGCTGCTCCGACGGCTCGCCCAGGGACACCGCAGCGACGTGTCCGAAGTGGTGGCCGACGCTCTGCTGGACATCATCCCCACGCTCAGCGCGCCGGGGGACGCCTACCGGCTGCTGAGCGCCCTCGCCACGCCGGCGCCTTGCGCGCTGACCGTCTGGCTGCCGACCGCGCTGGCCGACCTGCTGGTGCCCGGCGCGGCCCGGATCGCCCAGATCACCGACGTCCGGATCGAGTCGGCCAGCGCCGCCCTGGGCGCGGCGCTGCGGCTCTGGCTGGCCCAGGACCCGGTCCGGCTGGCGGCCAACCTCAGCGTGATGCACGCCGGCCGGCCGGCCACCCTGGTGGCCGCCTGACGCAGGCCGTCCGGCGGGCTCAGCTGGCCAGCGGCAGCAGGCCGGGAACGGCGGGGCGGCCGTCGAAGGCGTCCCGCCGGACCGGCACCCGCGGACCGTCGACCGGCTCGGTGAGCAGCCGGCACTCGGCCGCCGTCCGCCCGTCCTGGAGCAACCGCACCAGGACGGGAGTGCGGCGGCCGTCCGCTGACCGCTCGCGGACGGCCCGGACGGAGCAGGGCCGGTCCAGCTCGATGTAGCGGTCGAAGGAGGACACCAGCTCGACCGGCACCACCGGCTCGGGGTGGTGCAGCCGCTGGGCGGCCTGCCGGGCGGCCTCCAGCACCAGCATCCCGGGCACGTGGTCCAGCTCGTGGTCGAACAGCACCGGGTGGCCGGCGTCGGCGCGCAGCAGCCAGGTGTCCGGCCGCAGGGTCGGGCTGAGCACCACGTCCGCGGGCTGCGCCCGGCCGACGAGTTCGGGCGCGGCGGGCTCCGGCGGCAGCGGCGGGGTGACGGCGCACCGGCCGGGGCCGCGCAGTCGCTCGTACGAGGCGGGGGTGACCACCCGCAGCTGGCCGGAGCCGTGGCCGATGGGCAGGCCGTCCCGGGTGATCTCGGCGTGCACCCGCAGCGAGGCGAGCCGGCCGTGCCGCATCCGGACGTCCTGGCAGCCGACGGCGAGCATCAGCGAGGCCGGGCCGGCGGTGACGGCGAGGCCCGGCAGGCCCGCCTCGCCGAGCGCGTAGCCGAGGTCCTCCATGACGAAGTGGTGGTCGCGCGGCACCCCGAAGCCGGCGTGGCCGATCAGCAGCCCGGCCTGCCGGACGGTCTCGGCCATCAGCACCGGGTCGTGGTAGCGGTCGCCGGGCAGCCGGTAGAAGCCGTGCAGACGGGGCCACTGGGCGCCGAGCAGGAAGTCGTACGGGCCGGTGGCCTGCCAGCCGGTGAGGAAGACCTCGGAGACCGAGGCGCGGTGCACCAGGTGCCGGGAGACGGTCCGGTCGTGGAAGTCGTAGCCGGCGCCCGGGGCCGTGCTCGGACGTAGGCCGGAGCCGGGGTGGGCGTACGGGCCGTGAACGCCCGGCTCTACGATCAATGGCATGACTGGCCCCAGCTCCAGGGTCTCGGTCGAGCGGCCGCTACGGACGCCCCAGCAAAACATACATACCACCCGGTTTGTCTTCTGGGGCCGGGGGTGGCCCCGCCGAAGTGTCCGGACGGACCACGCTACCCGGCCCCTGGTCTGCGGTAATGCCCGAATCCCGGAGGGCAGACCTTGGGCGGGGGGCGGTCCCCGCTGGACGGCGGGGTCGGCACAGGCGCTAGATTAGATACCAACCATGCGGTTTCGGTGGATGCCGTCCGCATGCGAGGCGCCGCCACCGACCGAGGGCGCGCCGACAGCAGCCGGGTGGGGCGGGGAGCGCGACCGGCGGAGTCCGGAGGGGTCAGTGGTCAAGCAGGAACGCGCGGGGCGGACCAGGCAGGCCGTGCTGCTCGCGGCCGCGGACACCTTCGCGCGGGTCGGGTTCGAGGCCGCCAGCCTGGTCGACATCAGTCGCCGGGCCGGGGTGAGCAAGGGCGCCCTCTACTTCCACTTCGTCTCCAAGCAGGCGCTGGCCGACGGCGTCCGGGCCGCCGCCGGGCGGGAGATCGGCGCGGCCGCGCTGCGCGCCCTGCGCGCCGAGGGCCGGGCCGTCCAGGGGCTGATCGACTTCTCGTACGAACTGGCCCGGCTGCTGCGCGAGGACGTGGTGGTGCGGGCCGGCGTCCGGCTCGGCCGCCAGGGGCCGCGAGCGGATGGCTGCACCTCGGGACCGGAGACCACCTGGCGCAGCCTCACCGCCGTCGTCCACCGCCTGCTGGACCGCGCCGACCGGGCCGGCGAGCTGCGCCCGGGAGCGGACCGGCGCGCCTGCGCCGAGCTGCTCACCACGGTGGCGGCGGGTCAGGTGCTGCTGGCCGCCGACCAGGTCGGGCGCCCGACCCCGGAGGCCGTCCGGCGGCTCTGGGCGGCCGCACTGCCGGCCCTGGTGGGGCCGGAGGACTGCGGGGGCTACCAGGTCTGAGCGCGGTGGGCGCGGCGGCCCCGGTCAGCGGCGCTCGGCCACGCTCAGCCGGGCGAGCGCGTGGGGCTGGACCAGCCCCGGCAGCAGCAGTGTCCACAGGTCGGCCATCCGCTGGATCAGGTCCTGCCGGTCGGCCAGCACCTGGGAGCTCAGCTGGATCCCGGTCACCGCGCCGGTGATCACCCCGGAGGCCGCCACCAGGTCGACCCCCGGGTGGAGGTCCCCGGCCTCCCGGGCGCGTTCCAGCAGCTCGCGGACCAGGTCCATCCAGCCCTGGTAGGCGGCGATCTGCGGCTGGGTGAAGCTGCCGTGCTCGATCGTCAGCCGGATGCTGCCGCGCACCAGCGGGTCCTCCTGGAGCGCCCGGGCGAACGCGTACCCGAGGTCGATCAGGGTCTGCACGGGGCTGTCCGAGGACGGCACCCAGGAGGCGATCCAGGCGCCCTGGCCCTCGATCACGGCGAGCGCCAGCTCTTCCTTGGAGTGGAAGTGGAAGTACAGCGCGCCCTTGGTGACGCCGGCCCGGTCCAGGATCTCGGCCATCGTGGCGGCGGCGTAGCCCCGCTCGTCGAACACCTCGGCCGCCGCGAGGAGTACGGCCTGGCGGGTCGCCAGCGCGCGGGCCTGCCTGGCCATCGCAGCCTCCCTGGAAAGTTCTGTACCTCGGCAGCGGCCGATCCTATGGGGGCCGACGGGGCGACGGGCGCGAACCGTCCGGTAGGCATCCTACCGAGCCGCTCCGTGCCCGATCGGAAGGGTGCGAACGGTGCGCACCCGCCGGTGACCGGCCCCGGAACGCCGGAACGGCCCGACGGCCGGTCACCCGGGTGGGGTGACCGGCCGTCGGGGGAAGTCCGGAACCGTCAGGCGGCCTGCTGCCAGCTGACCGGCGAGTAGTACGCCGGGCGGCGCTCCAGCCGCTGCCAGTTGGCGATCGGCTCGACCTGCGCGACGGCCGCGGTCGGCCGGGCGACGGCCGTGCGGGCCGCCAGAACGGCGGTGAGGGCGGCGAGTTCCTCGGCGGAGAGGCTGCCGCGGACGATGCGGACGAGGGGTTCGGCGGAAGCGGTCATGTCCTGGTTTCTCCCCCGGTTGTTGTTGCTGCGGTGTGTGGTGGCGCTCGGTACGGCCTGCTGCGAACCGCGCCGTTACATCGGCGGGTTGCCGTGCTTGCGGCTGGGCAGGTCGGCGTGCTTGGTGCGGAGCATGGCCAGGGCGGAGGCGATCACCTGGCGCGTCTCGGCCGGGTCGATGACGTCGTCCACGAGGCCGCGCTCGGCCGCGTAGTACGGGTGCATCAGCTCGTTCTTGTATTCCTTGATCTTCTGGGCCCGCATGGCGTCCGGGTCCTCGGCGGCGTTGATCTCGCGGCGGAAGATGACGTTGGCGGCGCCCTCGGCACCCATCACCGCGATCTCGTTGGTCGGCCAGGCGTAGGACAGGTCCGCGCCGATGGAGCGGGAGTCCATCACGATGTACGCGCCGCCGTAGGCCTTGCGCAGGATCAGCGAGATGCGCGGCACGGTGGCGTTGCAGTACGCGTACAGCAGCTTGGCGCCGTGCCGGATGATGCCGCCGTGCTCCTGGTCGACGCCGGGCAGGAAGCCGGGGACGTCCAGCAGGGTGACCAGCGGGATGTTGAAGGCGTCGCACATCTGGACGAAGCGCGCGGCCTTCTCGCTGGCGTTGATGTCCAGCACGCCGGCCAAGGACTGCGGCTGGTTGGCGATGATGCCGGTGACGTGGCCGTCGACCCGGGCCAGCACGCACAGCACGTTGGTCGCCCAGCGCTCGTGGACCTCCAGGTACTCGCCGTGGTCGACGATCTCCTCGATCACCTTGCGCATGTCGTACGGGCGGTTGCCGTCGGCGGGCACGAGGTCCAGCAGGCTGTCGTTGCGGCGCTCGACCGGGTCCTCGCTGACCACGGACGGCGGCATCTCGCGGTTGTTCTGCGGCAGCAGCGACAGGAGGTAGCGGACCTCCTCGATGCAGGACTGCTCGTCGTCGTAGACGAAGTGCGAGACGCCCGAGACACCGGCGTGCACGTCGGCGCCGCCCAGGCCGTTCTGGCTGATCTTCTCGCCGGTCACCGCCTGGACCACGTCCGGGCCGGTGATGAACATCTGCGAGGTCTCGCGGACCATGAAGACGAAGTCGGTCAGCGCGGGGGAGTACGCGGCGCCGCCGGCGCACGGGCCGAGCATCACCGAGATCTGCGGGATGACCCCGGAGGCCTTGGTGTTGCGCTGGAAGATGCCGCCGTAACCGGCCAGGGCGGTGACGCCCTCCTGGATGCGGGCGCCGGCGCCGTCGTTCAGCGAGACCAGCGGGGCACCGGCCGCGATGGCCATGTCCATGATCTTGTGGATCTTCTGCGCGTGGGCCTCGCCCAGGGCGCCGCCGAAGATCCGGAAGTCGTGCGCGTACGTGAACACGGTGCGCCCGTGCACGGTGCCCCAGCCGACGATCACGCCGTCGGTGTGCGGCTTCTTGGCCTCCAGGCCGAAGCCCTGGGCGCGGTGCCGGCGCAGCGGCTCGACCTCGCGGAAGGAGCCCTCGTCCAGCAGCAGCTCGATGCGCTCGCGGGCGGTCAGCTTGCCCTTCGCGTGCTGGGCCTCCGTGGCCTTCTCGCTCGGGCCGCGACGCACCTTCTCGCGGAGCTCGTGGAGCTCGGCGACCCGCCCCTTGGCGTCGACCGGGACCTCGGGGACCTCGCCGCCGACCGGCGCCTCATGCACAACCGTCATCTCGAACCACTCCAAGGGTGAGGGAACTGTCCGACAGCCAACGTCTGCTGTGCCCCCAGCTGCGAATCAATTTCTTCACTTATGACTGTACGAGGGGCCGCGCGCTGGTTTCGGCGTCGATTCCGTACAAGGTCGAGTTCGTTTAGCTGTGAGGCCTGTACAGAAGCGGCCGGGTCGGATGGGGTGCGCTCGGTGTCCGTTCGAATACTGAGGGTGGTCGTGCAGATGATGGTCCGATGATCTGAGCGTGAAGAAAAGCGCAGGTCAGGGCTGTCTCGCAGCACTGTAGGACGGCCGTCTGGAGTCCGGCTAAAGCGCCGCTCGACCAGGACGCCGGGAACGGGCCGATTCGTGCCAGACGGTCCCCGGTCGTAGGGAAGCGCCAAAAACACCGCAGCCCACCCGCAGATGGCCGGGTGGGCTGTCCGGGGGAGCGGGCGGACCGCTCCGATCAGCTCTTCCGCCCGTCCTCGGGCTCGTCGCCGCCGCGCAGCTCGCGCTCCCGGCGGCGCAGATCGGCCTCCCACTGCCGGAGCATGTCCTCGTGGTCCTTGTCGTTCCCCTTCAACGACCCGTTCCCGAGGGACGCGAGGAACTCCGGATCGTCGTCCGGCGCCAGCGGCCGGCCGCCCCGCGCGGCGCCGTACCCAGCCAGGCCGCCGGCGGCCGGCTGCCCCGGCCGCCCGTCCGGCGCGCCGGACGGCAGGAAGCCGCGTCGCTTGCCGGCCACCAGCCAGGCGATCGGGCCGAGCGGCGGGAAGAGCAGCACGACGATCAGCCAGACCGGCTTCGGCAGGTGCTTCACCTCGCCCTCGGGCGTCACCAGGCAGTCGATGAACGCCCACACCCACAGCGCGAGCGGCAGGACGATGGTCAGAAGAATCCTCAGCACGGCTGCGATCTCCCCCCCGTCGAGGGCGGTAGCGGCGGGCGCCTTCCCGGGCCCTTGACGCAAGCCAGGCTATCGGGTGGCGGATACTGACAGGCATGGCATACGACGATCTCCGCTCGTTTCTCCGGGCCCTCGACCGCGAGGGCGACCTCAGGCGCATCAAGGCGGAGGTGGACCCCCACCTGGAGATCGGCGAGATCGTCGATCGCGTGCAGAAGGCCAAGGGCCCGGCGCTGTTGTTCGAGAACGTCAAGGGCTCGTCGATGCCGCTCGCGATGAACGTCTTCGGCACCGAACGGCGCCTCGCCAAGTCGCTCGGCCTCAAGGGCCCGGAGGACATCTCCGAGAAGATCGCCGGCCTGCTCAGGCCGGAGCTGCCGCAGGGCTTCACCGGCTTCCGGGACGCCTTCGGCAAGCTCGCCTCGATGGCGCACGTCCCGCCCCGGCACGTGAAGTCCGGCGACGCCCCGGTCCAGGAGGTCGTGCTCACCGGCGACGACGTCAACCTGGACGAGCTGCCCGCCCTCTTCACCTGGCCGCTGGACGGCGGCTCCTTCTTCAACCTGGGCCTGACCCACACCAAGGACCCGGACACCGGCATCCGCAACCTCGGCCTCTACCGGCTCCAGCGGCACGACCGCCGCACCATCGGGATGCACTGGCAGATCCACAAGGACAGCCGCAACCACTACGCGGTCGCCGCGAAGCGCGGTGAGCGGCTCCCGGTCGCGATCGCCTTCGGCTGCCCGCCGGCCGTCACCTACGCGGCCACCGCGCCGCTGCCCGGCGACATCGACGAGTACCTGTTCGCCGGCTTCATCGCGGGCGAGCGGGTGCGGATGGTCGACTGCAAGACCGTCCCGCTGCAGGTCCCGGCCGACGCCGAGGTGGTCCTGGAGGGCTGGCTGGAGCCCGGCGAGATGCTCCCCGAGGGCCCGTTCGGCGACCACACCGGCTTCTACACCCCGCAGGAGCCCTTCCCGGCGCTGACGATCGACTGCGTGACGATGCGCCGCCGTCCGATCCTGCAGTCCATCGTGGTCGGCCGCCCGCCGACGGAGGACGGCCCGCTGGGCAAGTTCACCGAGCGGTTCTTCCTGCCGCTGCTGAAGATCATCATCCCGGACATCGTCGACTACGACCTGCCCGAGGCCGGCGGCTTCCACAACTGCGTGATCGTCTCGATCGACAAGAAGTACCCCAAGCACGCCCAGAAGACGATGCACGCGATCTGGGGCGCCCACATGATGTCGCTCACCAAGCTGATCATCGTGGTGGACTCCGACTGCGACGTCCACGACTACCAGGAGGTCGCCTGGCGGGCGTTCGGGAACGTCGACTACAGCCGCGACCTCACCGTGGTCGAAGGCCCGGTCGACCACCTCGACCACGCCTCCTACCAGCAGTTCTGGGGCGGCAAGGCGGGCATCGACGCGACCCGCAAGCTCCCCGAGGAGGGCTACACCCGGGACGGCGGCTGGCCGGAGATGGTGTCCTCGGACCCGGCCACGGCCGCACTGGTCTCGCGTCGCTGGAAGGAGTACGGACTGTGAGCACGGCCGCCGTCGAGACCCCCGGGCGCACCCGGGCCTTCCTGCGCCTGGTGATGATCGAGCACTCGGTCTTCGCCCTGCCCTTCGCCTACATCGCCGCGCTGACCGCCATGTTCCTGGCCGACAAGCGGGTGCACTGGGGCGAGCTGTTCGTGGTCACCGTCTGCATGGTCGGCCTGCGCACCTTCGCGATGGCCGCCAACCGGATCATCGACCGTGAGCTCGACGCCCGGAACCCGCGCACGGCCGGGCGCGAACTGGTCACCGGCGCCGTGTCGTTGAAGACCGCGTACGTCGGGTCGGCGGTCGCCCTGGTGGTGTTCCTCGGCGCCGCGGCGATGCTCAACCCGCTCTGCCTGGCCCTCGCCCCCGTGGCCGTGGTGCCGATGGTCGTCTACCCGTACGGCAAGCGGTTCACCAACTTCCCGCAGGCGATCCTGGGCCTGGCCCAGGCCATGGGACCGGTGGGCGCCTGGCTCGCGGTGAGCGGCACCTGGTCCTGGGAGGCCGTGGTGCTGGGCGTCGCGGTCGGCATCTGGATCGGCGGCTTCGACCTGATCTACGCCTGCCAGGACGTCGAGTCCGACCGGGAGAACGGCGTCGGCTCCCCGCCGGCCCGCTTCGGCGTCCCGGCCGCGATCCGGGGTGCCCGGGTCTGCCACGTCCTCACCACCCTGCTGCTCGGCTGGTTCGCGGTCCTCAGCCACGCCGGCCCGGCGTTCTGGGTGGGCCTGCTGGTCGTCGCCGGCGCCTTCGTCTACGAGCACACCATCGTGCGCCCCAACGACCTGTCCAGGCTCAACCGGGCCTTCTTCCAGACCAACAGCTTCGTCGGCATCTCCCTCTTCTTCTTCGCCCTGGTCGACCTGGTCGTCCGCGGCCTCGGCATCTGACCCCGCGGCGCCCGCCGGAACCCCGCGGGCCCCCCGCCACCCGGGCCGGCGGCAACAACCCCATAAAGTAGGCCCCGAAAAACGCCCCGGGAGCACACACCCCCAAAAAAC
>NZ_JBHWDU010000003.1:163481-234653 GCF_042734825.1 Kitasatospora sp. NPDC059648
ACACCACTCCTCGTGGGGGGCTCGTTTCTTTTGTTTTATACTTCTGTGGCCCCCCGTGGCCCCCGGGCGCGCCCGGGGGCCCGCCCCCCCCCCCCCGCGCCCCCCCCCCCCCCGCGCGGCCCCCCGCGCCTCCGGGGCAGGCGGCTACTCCTCCTTGAGGTAGGCCTCGTACTCGGCCGCGGTGAGCAGCCCCCTCAGCTCGTCGGTGCCGCTGAGCGTCAGCTCGATCATCCAGCCGTCGCCGTACGGGTCGCTGTTGACGTCCTCCGGGGCCTCGTTCAGGTCCTCGTTCACCTTGGCGACCGTTCCGGACAGCGGGGCGTAGAGCTCGCTCACCGACTTGACCGACTCCACCGAGCCGAACGGCCGACCGAGTTCGAACTTGTCCTTCTCCTTGGGGAGTTCGACGAAGACGATGTCGCCGAGCTGCTTCTGCGCGTAGTCGGTGATGCCCACGCGGGCGGTCTTGCCCTCCACCCGGACCCACTCGTGGTCCCTGGTGTACTTGAGGTCGGCGGGGACGGCGGACATGGCTTCCTCTTTCGGTCGGGTGGTCGGTCGGGTGATCGGTCGGTTACGGGAGGAGCCTGCTACACATCCCGGCTCCCGACCGTGAACTCACCCGAACGAGTGAAGCCCGCGCGTCAGTTGTGGAGGAAGGACTCCAGCGACGAGGCCAGGGCGACCGGCGCCTCGTACATCGGGTAGTGCCCGCTGCCGCCGAGCTCCTCCAACTCCGCGTTGGGGTAGTGCTCCAGCCAGGTGCCCCGCATGACGTCGGCGGTCAGGGCGAGGTCGTGCTCGCCGACGATCACCTTGACCGGTACGGGGTTCCCGCTGATCCGGCGCTCCAGGTCGGCCGTCGCCCAGTCCCGGACGTACCCGCCGAAGGCCTCGGCGTTCGACAGCCGCAGCGACTGGTCGACCATCCGGTCCAGCCAGACCCGGCCGGCCCGCTGGCCGGTGACCAGGTCGAGGATCGCGTACCGCTTCTCCCGGTCCTCGGCGGCGCCGTAGAACAGCGCGGCCCCGGCCTCGTCCAGGGGGTAGGCCCCGGCCGGGACCGGCGCCAGGCCGACCAGCTTGCGCACCCGCAGCGGAGCCTCGGCGAGGACCTGCTGGGCCGCCTTGCCGCCCATCGAGTGGCCGACCAGCGAGAAGCGGTCCCAGCCGAGCTGGTCGGCGAGGGCGAGCGCGTCGGCGGCGATCTCGGCGAGGGTGTACGCGCCGGTGACGTCCTTGCGCTCGCCGTAGCCGCGGTAGTCGAGGAAGGCGTAGCTGAAGGCCCTGCCGTCGAGGTAGTCGAGGAAGGGGCCCCAGCCCGCGCTGGTGCCGAACCAGTCGTGCAGGACGAGGACGTGGTGGTCGCCGGTGCCGGTCACTCGGTGAGGGATCGTCATGCCGGTGGTCGTTCCCCGGAAACCGCCCGTCCGAACGGCCGGTCCGGGAAGCGCCGTTCGCCGGGTCAGGCGGTGGGCCGCCGGGCGAAGGCCGGGGCGTGTTCGGGGCGCGGCCCGAGGGCGATCAGGCGGGAGAGGGCGAGCCGGACGGCGGGCACCCGGCGGGAGAGCACGGCGAAGCCGGCGGGCGGGCCGGAGCGGCGGCCGGAGAGGACCGGGGTGAACATGACGCCGTGCAGGATCCGCTGGAGCCGCTGCATGACCACGGTGGGCCACCAGCGGCGCCGCTGCACCCGGGCCAGGGCGGCGACGGTCGGGCGGCCGCGCCGGAGTGGTTCGGCGAGCAGGGTGGCGGCGGCGACGGCGTCCTGGACGGCGAGGTTGATGCCGACGCCGCCGGCCGGGGACATCGCGTGGGCGGCGTCGCCGATCAGCAGCAGTCCGTCGGCGTACCAGCGGTCCAGCCGGTTGAGCCTGACGTCGAGCAGGTGGACGTCGTCCAGGCTCGCCAGCTGGTCGACGCGGTCGGCGTACTGCGGCAGGACCCGGGCGATCCGGGCGCGGAAGCGTTCGATGCCCTCGGCGCGCAGCCGGGCGTCGGAGCCCTTGGAGTTGAAGTACGCGATCTGGAAGAAGTCGGCGCGGGTGAGGCTGAGCGCCATCTCGCGGTCCCCGAAGCCGGGGGCGAGGTTGGGCGGCGCGGCCTGTTCGTGGGCGTGCCGCGGGAGGCGGAACCACCAGACGTCGAAGGGCACCGGGTACTCCTCGGGGATGAGGCCGGCCTCCCGGCGCAGGGTGGAGTGCCGGCCGTCGGCGGCGACGGTGAGGTCCGCGCGGATCTCGCCCTCCTCGCCGTCCCGGGTGCGGTAGCGCACGCCGACCACCCGTCCGCCCTCCCGCAGCAGTCCGGTCGCCTCGGTGTTCATCCGCACGGTGAAGGTGGGCTCCTGCTTCGCCTCCTCGGCCAGGAAGTTGAGCAGGTCCCACTGCGGCATCATCGCGATGTAGTTGTACGGCGCGGGCAGCTCGTCGAAGGCGCTCAGCGCGACGGTGCCGACACCGGGCAGCGGCAGCACCAGGTTGCCGAGCCGGCTCTGCGGCAGTGCGGCGAACTTCCGGCCGAGACCGAGTTCGTCCATCAGCCGCACGGTGGAGGCGTGGACGGTGTCGCCGCGGAAGTCGCGCAGGAAGTCGGCGTGCTTCTCCAGCACGGTCACCTCGACGCCCGCGCGGGCCAGCATCAGGCCCAGCATCATCCCGGCCGGTCCGCCCCCGGAGACGACGACGCTCATGGCTTTCTCCCCTCGGTCCCCTTGCCGGTTCCGTTTGGAACTCGTATATAGAGCATCTGTGGAACCGTCTCAGGTGTCAAGTAGTAGGATGTTCCACATGGAGGATCTGGTGGCGGCCGCCCTCGGGGCGGCGAAGGAGCGGGGACAGGACGTCGCGGACGTACCGCTGACGGCGATCGCGACGGCGGCCGGCATTTCGCGCAGCACGCTGCTGCGCCGGCTCGGCGGCTCCCGGGCCGCGCTGGACGAAGCGGTCCGGCGGGCGGGGGTGGACCCGGGCGGGCGGCGGCCGGTGCGCGAGCGCGCGATCGAGGCGGCGGCCCGCCTGGTGGCGGAACGCGGCCTCGGTGCGAT
Organism: Kitasatospora sp. NPDC059648; assembly: GCF_042734825.1. Classification (NCBI taxonomy): domain Bacteria; kingdom Bacillati; phylum Actinomycetota; class Actinomycetes; order Kitasatosporales; family Streptomycetaceae; genus Kitasatospora; species Kitasatospora sp. NPDC059648. The sequence continues at coordinate 166,528 of NZ_JBHWDU010000003.1, forward strand.
CACGCTCGACGCGGTCGCGGACCGCGCCGAGTGCTCGCTGCCCAGCCTGCACGCCGTCTTCGAGGGCCGGGACGGCCTGCTCGCCGCGGTCTTCCTGCAGTACGGCCCGCTGCCCGACCTGGAGGCGCTCGCGGCCGACCCGCCCGAGCGCCTGGAGGACACCGTCCGGGCGCTCCACCGCACCTTCCTCGCGAGCCTCTCCGACGAGCCGCGGATCATTCCGGCGGTCTTCGCCGACCTGCTCAGCCGCCCCGACGGGCCCGCCGCCCGGATGATGGCGGTCCACATGCCGCGGATCATCGACGGCCTCGGCCGGCTGCTGCTGCCACAGGTCGAGGCCGGCCGGATCCGGCCGCTGCCGCTCCCGGTGCTGGTGCAGCTGCTCCTGGGCCCGCTGCTCAGCCGCGTCCTGATGCGCCCGGTGCTCGAAACCGCCCTCGGGGCCGGCCTGCCCTCGCTGGACGAGTCCATCGACCTCTTCACCGAGGCCTACCTGCGGGCGGTCGCCCTGCCCGGCCCGGCCCTGGAAGCACCCGGAGGAGAAGCGTGATCGGCGAACTGCAGTGCCTGGTGCTCGACTGCCCGGACCCGGCGGCGCTCGCCCTCGGTGCCGTACGGCTCCACGACGCCGGCGGCTGGCGGGTCTGCGCCGACCCGGCCGGGCATCCCTTCTGCCTCGTCAGGAGCTGAAGCGCCGCGCCCTCGTCATGGACCGGAAACGCCGAGCCCCGGCCCCGGACAGTGCCGGGAGCCGGGGCTCGGTGCTCTTCGGAGCGGGGATCAGGCGGTGCGGCGGCGACGCGCGAAGAAGATCGCGCCGATGCCGCTGGCGAGCAGGCCGGCCGCGGCCGCCGCGGCCGCCAGCATGCCGTCCGAGCCGGTGTGGGCGAGCGAGCCGTCCGCCACCTGGGCGTCGGTGGTGGTGCCGGTGGTGGTGCCGGCGGCGTCGGAGCCGTCACCGGAGGTGGTGGTGAGGCCGGCCTTGACGGCGCTGGTGCCGCCGTCGGCGGCGCCCTTGTCGGTGCCGGCGGCCGGGGTGGTGTTGACGTCGACCGGGAAGGCCTGGGGGCCGATGGAGGCGGAGTAGCCGCTGTCCTCGCCGAGGACGGCCACGGTGTTCACGTAGGTCCGGCCGAGCGGGGCGCCGTCGGTGAAGCCGAGGCGGACGTGCTTGGTGACGGTGGTGTCGGCGGGCAGGTCCTTGTCCGCGGTGAGGTGGTAGACGACCTGGTCGGCGCCCGGCCGAGGGGTCGGAACGCCGGTGATGTTCTCCCAGCTGCCGTCGGCCTTCTGCACCTGGAGGGTGCTGCGCCGGTCGGTCTGGACGACGGGCGACACGTTGTCGTAGGCCGAGGCGCTGGAGTTGGTGAAGCTGATGTCGAACTCGGCCGGGGCCCCGCCGGGGACGGCGGTGGTGGGCGCGCCCTTGGTCCGCACGTCGAGGGCCTTGAGCGCGACGTCCTTGGTGCTCTCGGCGAGGACGTGCTCACCCGTGTTGTCGAGGACGGCCGAGGCGAGCTTGACGGTGCCGCTCTGGCCGGCCCAGTCGTTGTTGAGCGGGGCGGCGAGGCGCAGCTGGACCGTCTTGGTGCCGTGGGCGGGGACGGTCACGCCGTTGAGCGAGCCGATGAAGTGGAACCCGTCGGGCTGCTGCTTGAAGGTGAGCCCGACCGGCTTCCAGTTGCCGTCGGCGTCGCGGGACTCCAGCGTGATGCGGCCGTCGCTGCGGGCGTTCGGGTTGCTCGCGTCGAGCTTGAGGTTGAACGGCGCGTCGGAACTGCCCGCGTTGGTGACGGTCTCGGTGAACTCGACCGGCTTGCCGCCGTTGCCGATCGACGCCGGCTCCTGCACCGACAGGCCCAGGGCCGAACCGGTGAGGTTGATCGCGATGTACTGGGGGCCGACCGAGACGGGCGAGTAGTTGCTGCCCTGGTCGAGCAGCGCCCGCGGGTGGACGTACGTCGTGCCGACCTTGGCGTCGCCGGTGAAGCCGAGGCGCAGGTGCCGGGTGAAAGTCTCGCCCGGCGCCAGGTTCTGGTCGTCCGCGAGCTGGTAGAGGAGGTCTCCGTCGGCGTGGGGGAGGGAGGTCCCGGTGAGGGTCTGCCAGCTGCCGTCGGCCTTCCGCATCTGGAGCGTGCTGGACTTGTCGGCCTGCAGGACCTTGGAGACGTCGGTGAAGCGGGAGGCGCTGGGGTTCTTGATGGTGACGTCGAACTCGACCGGCGCGCCGCCGATGACGGCGGTGGTCGGAGCGTTCCCGACCTCCAGGGTCACGTACCTGGCCGAGACCTCCTTGGTGTTCTCGGCGAGGACGGTGCCGCCGGTCGCGTCGAGGACGGCGGAGCCGAGCTTGACGGTGGACACCTGGTCGGTCCAGTAGGAGTGGAGCCCGGTGGTGAGGCGCAGCTGGACGGTCCGGGTGGCACCGGCGGCGACGGTGAGGCCGGGCACCGTGTCGGTGACGGGCTTCCAGGTGCCGTCCGCGTCACGGTACTCGACCTTGATGACCTGGTACGCGAGGGGGCTGGCGTCGGTCGTGGCCTTGACCCGCAGCTTGAACGAGGCGTCGGTGGTGCCGGAGTTGGTGACGGTCTCGCTGAACTCGACCGGCTCTCCGCCGCGGCCGACCGTCGCGGGCGCGTCGACCTGCAGCGACAGCTTGTCGGCCGTGGCCTTCGCGGTCGGCTCCGCGGAGGCGGTGGCGGAGGCGGCCGGGGCGTCGGCGGCGTAGGCGGCCGGGGAGGCCACGACGGCGCCGGTCGCCAGCAGGACACCCAGGGTGGCGGCGGTGAGAACGGTGGAGCGGGAACGACGTGCGCGCACGGCGGACATTCTGAATACCCCCCAGGGTGTTGCACCGGCAGCGTCCTGCCGCCGGTCGATCAGTACGGTCATGGTCGGACCCGAGGTCCGGGGTGGTGCCCCCGGTGTCGCCTGCGGGCCGCTCCGGCGGGCTTCCCCGCCGCTCACTCACATAGACGTGCGAGGGGCAGGGGGGTTGCAGGTGGGTTCGAAGTTTTTTCGGAGAATCTTAGAAACCCCTCTGACCTGCGAATTCGTCCCGCGCTCCGCCCCGGCGGATCAGTCCAGCACCAGTCGGTCGCCCAGCCGCAGCCGCCCCGGGGCGGCCACCTCGGCGAGGGCGTCGAGCCGGCCCCCGTGGGCGTGCACGATCGCCTTGAGGATCTCGGGGGCGTGCGGCAGCCCGGGTTGCGGGGCGCCGCTCATCGCGCAGCGCTCGCTGGAGGTGACGAAGGCCAGCCGGGCGCTGTCCGGGGCCTCGCCGTGGGCCCGGCGGCCCAGCCAGGCGTCCTCGACGAAGGGCGGGGTGCCCGGCGGGGTGCGCAGCACGATGTTGGGGCGGAAGCGGCGTTCGTCCACCACGGCGAACGGGACGGCCTCGCGGAACCAGTCCAGGGTGGCGGTGGTGAGCAGGCTGACCGGCAGTCGGTCGACGTGCGGGACGGCGTCCTCGCGGGCGAGTTCGACGTCCTCGCGCTGCAGGTAGGCGCGCAGGAAGGCGGTCGGGTGGTCGACGGGGCGCCCGAGCGGGTCGAACAGTTCGGGGCCGTCGATCCGGTGGCCGAGGCGGGCGGAGAGCCGGAGCAGGCCGTCCATCCGGCGGAAGCGGCGGGTGGACTTGCCCGAGCCGAGCTTGCCGGAGGCGTCGCGGACGGCGTAGAGGCGGTCGCCGGCCAGGCCGCGCAGGTCCACGTCCACGGCGTCGAGCCGTTCACCGCCGGTGGACTTCACGGGGTAGCGCCAGAGTCGCTCGACCACTCCGATGATCTCAGCCATGGCCGGACAGCCTAGTGGCGCCACCGGGGGATGGTCTAGACCAAGTCCCTTGCCGGAGAGGCTCCCCGCGGGACCGGCCCGGCCCTCAGCCCAACCGCGCCACCGCCCGCACCGGCGCCCCGTCCGCCGCCACCAGCCGCAACGGGAACAGCGAGACCTCCACCGGCCGGCCGGCCTCCTGCGCCTCCAGCAGCGCCCGCAGGTCGGTCAGGTTCTCGGCGATCACCCCGCCGCCCTCCGCCCCCAGCAGCACCCGGTGGGCCGCCAGCGTCGGTTCCTCCACCGCCGAGTCGGGCCCGTCGTGCTCGTCGGTGAGGTCGGCGAGCAGCGCGGCCACCGCCCGGTCGTCCGGCCCCGGGTCGGGGGTGGGGTCCACGCTCAGCGCGTCCACGCCGACCGTCCGCACCCCGGCGGCCACGATCGCCTCGGCGGCGACCGGGGTCAGGCTGGGATGGGCCAGGTAGGCGTCGGTGCCCCAGTGCCGGGCCCAGCCGGTGGCCAGCAGCAGGACGGAGCCGTCCCGGCAGCGCTCCAGCGCGGGCGCCAGCAGTGCGGGGGTGACGGCCGTACGGGGCTCCAGCCCGCGCAGGTCGGCCACCACGGCCGGGCCCGTGAACCGCTCCAGCGGCAGCCCGTCCAGGGTCGGCCAGGTGACGTCGACGTGGTACGGCGCGTCCACGTGCGTCCCGGACTGCGAGCCGAGGTGCAGGGCCAGTACGTTCACCCCGGCGGTGGCGGTGGTGAGCGCGGGCTCCAGCAGGACGGCCGGATCGCCGGGATAGACCGGCATCGCGGTGGTCACCTGATGGGTGAGGTCGACGAGGGTCGCTGCCATGGGGCCCATCCTCCCAGGGGGCGCGCCGCCGCGGGCCCGCTCGGCCGTCCCCGGCCCGAAGCCGCAGGTGGGGGCGGGACAGAATTGCCCCATGGGAACTGCGAAGCGTCAGCCGTGGGTGGTCGGGGTCTCGGGAGCGTCGGGGACGCCGTACGCGGCCTCGGTGATCCGGGCGCTGCTCGTCGCCGGTGAGGCGGTGGACCTGATCGTCAGCCGGGCGGCCCGGCTCACCATCCTGGACGAGACCGGCATCTCCTTCCGGGACGCCCACTGGCGCGCCGACCTCGCGCGCTGGCTGGGGACGGAGGACGGCCTGGACGACGTCCGCTACTGGCCGGCCGGGGACTTCGCGGCCGGCCCGTCCAGCGGCTCGTACCCCGCCAAGGGCATGCTGGTGGTCCCCGCGACCACCGGCGCGGTGGCCGGGATCGCGCTCGGCCTGAGCAAGGACCTGCTGCAGCGGGTGGCCAGCGTCACCCTCAAGGAGCGCCGTCCGCTGGTCGTGTGCGTGCGCGAGACACCACTCAACGGGGTGACGTTGAAGCACTTGGTGGAACTGGACGCGCAGGGCGCGGTCGTGCTGCCGGCCTCGCCCGGTTTCTACGCCGGCGGCTCCACCGTGCGCGAACTCGTGGATTTCGTGGCCGGCCGGGTGCTGGACGCCGTCGGCGTGCCGCATTCCCTGTACCTGCGCTGGGAGGGCGAGTTGGGCGCGGCCGCCCGCAAGCCGGAGGGCGGGGAGGGCGATCGGGCTGAGGGGGAGTAAGGAGACCGAGGGCGGGAGAGTATGTTCTCTGCGATATCCGGGTCGGTCAGCGCACGGCGCCTTTGAATCCGGATAATGATCTGTGGGTCTGGTGAGGTTCGGAAGGACGCGGACGGTATATGGACACGGTGGACAGGCAGCTCATCCAGGCGCTCCGGGAGAACGGCCGCGCGTCCTACGCCGAGCTGGGCCGACTGGTCGGACTCTCCGGCCCGAGCGTCACGGACCGCATCAACCGCCTGGAGCAGGCCGGTGTGATCACCGGCTACCGCGCGACGGTCAACCCGGCCTCGCTCGGCTTCGGCGTCACGGCCCTGATCGGCCTTCAGCTCACCGACGCGGCCGACCACGAGGACGTCGCGTTCCGGCTGAAGGACCTCAACGAGGTCGAGGACTGCTGGTTCATCGCGGGTGACGACTCCTACATGCTCAAGGTCCGGGTGGCCGACGTGGCCGGCCTGGAGTCGGTGGTGAAGCGGATCTCGGGCACGAAGGGCGTGGCCAGAACGCGCACCACCGTCGTACTCTCCACGAAGTGGGAGAACCGGGTGAGTGAGCTTCCTCCTGTAGGAGAGTGACGCATGGCACTGGTCGGTCTGGAGGAGCTGCGCGCTGCCCGGCAGCGGATCGCGGGGGTGGCCGTACGCACCCCGCTGGTCCCCGCCCCCTGGGCGTCCGAGGGCGAGCGGCGGCTCTGGCTCAAGCCCGAGAACCTCCAGCCGACCGGGGCCTTCAAGACCCGCGGTGCCTACAACCGGCTGGCCGCGCTGACCGCCGACGAGCGCTCCCGCGGTGTGGTCGCCCAGTCCAGCGGCAACCACGCGCAGGCGGTCGCGTACGCGGCGCAGCTGCTCGGCGTCAAGGCCGTCATCGTGATGCCGGACACCTCGCCCGCGGTGAAGGTGGAGGCCACCCGCTCGTACGGCGCCGAGGTGGTCCTGGTGCCGCCCGCGGAGCGTGACACCCTGCCCGGCGAGCTGGCCGACCGGCACGGCTACGTCTGGGTGCCGCCGTACGACGACCCGTTCATCATCGCGGGGCAGGGCACCGTCGGCCTGGAGATCGCCGAGGACGCCCCGGCCGAGCTGGACACCGTCCTGGTGCCGGTCAGCGGCGGCGGACTGATCGGCGGGACGGCGGCCGCGCTCAAGCTCACCCGCCCGGGCGTCCGGGTGATCGGCGTGGAGCCGGAGCTGGCCGCCGACGCCCGCGCGAGCCTGCGCTCCGGCCGCCGGGTGGAGTGGCCGGTCGCGGACACCTACCGGACGATCGCGGACGGGCTGCGCACCCCCTCGGTCGGCGTGCTGCCGTACGAGCACATCACCACCTACGTGGACGACATCGTCACCGTCACCGAGGACGAGATCCGCGCCACCGTCGCCCTGCTGGCCCGCCGCGGCCGGCTGGTCGCCGAGCCCTCCGGCGCGGTCGCCCCGGCCGCGTACTTCCACCGGGCCGCCGAGACGGGGGGTCAGACGGTGGCCGCCGTGGTCAGCGGCGGGAACATCGAACCCGCGCTGCTGGCCGAACTGCTCTCGGCACAGGTGTAAGCCCTCGCAGAGCTGCCCGCGCCATAGGCGTAACCTCGTCTCCGGCAAGGAATCGAATGTCGGAGGAGGCGGGTCACCGCATGGACGCAGGGCTCAAGCGAGAGCTGGAGGCGAAGGTCTACGCGGGTGAGCGACTGACCCGCGAGGACGGGATCGCGCTCTACGAGAGCGACGACCTGGCCTGGCTGGGCGGGCTGGCCCACCACGTGCGGACGCGGAAGAACGGCGACGTCGTCCACTTCAACGTCAACCGCCACCTCAACATGACCAACGTGTGCAGCGCGTCCTGCGCGTACTGCTCGTTCCAGCGCAAGCCGGGCGAGAAGGACGCCTACACGATGCGCATCGAGGAGGCGGTCCGCCTCGCCAAGGCGATGGAGAGCGAGTCCCTCACCGAGCTGCACATCGTCAACGGCCTGCACCCGACCCTGCCGTGGCGCTACTACCCGCGGTCGCTGCGCGAGCTGAAGGCGGCTCTGCCGAACGTCTCGCTGAAGGCCTTCACCGCCACCGAGATCCACTGGTTCGAGAAGATCAGCGGCCTGTCCGCGGACGAGATCCTGGACGAGCTGATCGACGCCGGCCTGGAGTCGCTGACCGGCGGCGGCGCGGAGATCTTCGACTGGGAGGTCCGTCAGCACATCGTCGACCACGACACCCACTGGGAGGACTGGTCCCGGATCCACCGCCTCGCCCACAGCAAGGGCCTCAAGACGCCCTGCACCATGCTGTACGGCCACATCGAGGAGCCCCGCCACCGGGTCGACCACGTGCTGCGGCTGCGCGAACTGCAGGACGAGACCGGCGGCTTCCAGGTCTTCATCCCGCTGCGCTACCAGCACGACTTCCACGACTCCAAGGACGGCGTCGTGCGCAACAAGCTGATGGCCCGTACCGAGATGGCCACCGGCGCCGAGGCGCTGAAGACCTTCGCGGTCTCCCGGCTGCTCTTCGACAACGTCCCGCACGTCAAGGTCTTCTGGGTGATGCACGGCGTCACCACCGCCCAGCTGGCGCTCAGCCACGGCGCGGACGACATGGACGGCTCGGTGGTCGAGTACAAGATCACCCATGACGCGGACAACTTCGGCACGCCGAACAAGCTCGGCCGCGAGGACCTGCTCGGCCTGATCCGGGACGCCGGCTTCCGCCCGGTGGAGCGCAACACCCGCTACGAGGTCATCCGCGAGTACGACGGCCCGGACCTGACGCGTCGCGAGACCCCGCAGGCGATGCGCCTCTGACCTGCGCACTCCCCGCCGCCCGGCCCGCACCCGCGGCCCGGGCGGCGGCGTCTTCACGGGCCCCGCACGCGACCCGGGTTTACCAACGGGTACGGCGTTTGGCAGGATCGACGGCATGTCCGGTTCTCATCGCGCCACCGAGTACCCGCCGTACGAGCCGATGCAGGAGCCGGTGCACGGGGTGCCGCAGCAGTCGCACGACGCGCCGTACAGCCCCTACGAGCCCTACCAGCAGGGCTACCGGGGCGAGTACCGGCAGCAGCCCTCCGACGGGTACGACGGGTACTTCGGGGCGTACGACCAGCCGTTCCAGGCGTACCCGGCCGATACCCAGCCGGTGTACCAGGCGGACCCGGAGTACCAGGAGCCGGTCTACGAGCCGTACCCGGAGCCGGCCCACGAGCAGCAGCCGGCCCACGAGGTGCACGGCTACGAGGAGCGGGCTTACGAGGAGCGGGCTTACGAGGAGCGGGCCCACGAGGAGCTCGCGCCCGTGGTGCCGCTCGCCTCCGTCACCCCCGCCGTGAGCCCCGCCCAGGGCGGTCGGGCCGCAGCCCGGGGCCGACGGCGCAAGGCCAAACAGAAACGTCACGGCAAGGCGGTGATGGCCGGCACCGCGCTGCTGGTCGCGGCCGCCGCCGGTTGGTACACCGTCGGCCAGGACGGCGCCAGGTCCGTCGCCGCCGCGGCCGACGGCCCCGGGCCGGAGGGCGTGAGCAAGCCCGACCACCCCTCACCGCCCGCCCCCGCCGCCGTCCAGGCCGCCACCGACCGGCAGTCCGCGGCCCCGGCCGCCGGCCGGAGCGAGACCCGCCCGGACGGCTCGCTGGCCGCGATACCCGGCCTCGGTGCCGCCTTCACCGCGAAGATCCCCGCCGCGACCACCCAGGTCGTGGTCGCCAGCGGCCAGGGCAAGGACACCGACAGGAACAGCGTCACGCTGTGGACCCGCACCCCCGAGGGCCGCTGGCTGGCCGGGGAGACGTGGCAGGGCCACAACGGCAAGAACGGCTGGACCACCGACCACAACGAGGGCGACCTGCGCAGCCCGATCGGAGTCTTCGACCTCACCGACGCCGGCGGCCGCAACGACAACCCCGGCAGCAAGCTCCCGTACGACAAGGACCCGAGCTTCGTGGTCTCCGGGACTGGCTTCTTCGGCGACCAGCTGGCCGGCTCCTTCGACTACGTGGTCGCGATCAACTACAACCGGGTCGCCGGCAGCTCCCCGCTCGACATGCGCCGCCCGATGGGCGCCAAGAAGGGCGGCGGCATCTGGCTGCACGTCGACCACGACGGCCCGACCCACGGCTGCGTCTCGATACCCGAGGACAAGATGGCCCAGTTGATCCGCACGCTGGACCCGGCCGCCCACCCGGTGATCGTGATGGGCGACGCCGCCTCGCTGGCCGCCTGACCTCGGCGGACGCCCGGACCCAGGCGCCCCAAGGCCCTTGTGGAGCTTCTACAGATCGGCGGTGCGGATCCTGTAGCCGGTCATGCCCGGCTGACCAGCGGGTAACCCGGTTCCATGGCAGCATGAGCGGTTCGCGCATTGTGGCACTCGGCCACTACCAGCCCCCCAAGGTCCTCTCCAACGACGACCTGGCGGCACTCGTCGACACCGACGACGAGTGGATCCGCACCCGCGTGGGCATCCGCACCCGGCACATCGCCGAGGGCGAGACCCTCGTCGACCTCGCCACCGAGGCCGCCCAGAAGGCCCTGGCCAGGAGCGGCCGGACGGCGGCGGAGATCGACCTGGTCGTCGTCGCCACCTGCACCGCGATCGAGCGCAGCCCCAACACCGCCGCCGCGGTGGCCGCCCGGCTGGGCGTCCGCTCGCCCGCCGCGTACGACATCAACACGGTCTGCTCCGGCTTCTCCTACGCTCTGGCCACCGCCGACCACGCGATCCGGGCCGGAGCGGCTCGGCGTGCCCTGGTGATCGGCGCCGAGCGGATGTCCGACACGCTCGACTGGACCGACCGCTCCACCTGCGTGATCTTCGGCGACGGCGCGGGTGCCGCGGTGGTCGAGGCCCAGGAGGAGGGCGCCGAGCCGGGCATCGGACCGGTGGTCTGGGGCTCCGAGCCGGAACGGGGCGACGCCGTCGTGATCACCGGCTGGGATCCGGTGATCAGCCAGCAGGGCCAGTCGGTGTTCCGCTGGGCCACCACCCAGCTCGCCCCGCTGGCCCGCGAGGCCTGCGAGCGGGCCGGGCTCGACCCGTCCGAGCTGAAGGGATTCGTCCCGCACCAGGCCAACCTGCGGATCATCGACGCGATCGCCGCCAAGCTGGGCCTCGCCGACGCGGTGGTGGCCCGGGACGTGGTCGACTCCGGCAACACCTCGGCCGCCTCCATCCCGCTCGCCTTCTCCAAGCTTGTCGAGCGCGGCGAGCTCTCCCCGGGCGACCCGGTCCTGCTCTTCGGCTTCGGCGGAGGCCTCGCCTACGCCGGCCAGGTCGTCCGCTGCCCCTGATCCGCCCGCTACCCCTGGTTCGCCCGCTCGTTTCCGGGGCGCTCCGGACCCGGTGCCGACGGTCGGCGCTCCCTCGCTCCTCCGTCGCTCCCTCGCTTCTCCCTTTCGGCACGGGCGAGCCCCTTCGGCTCGGGGCGGGGATCCCGCTGGCTGGGGCCGCACATGCCGGTGGGCGGGCACCCTCACACAGGGTGCCCGCCCACCGGCATGTCTGGCGCGCGTGCGGTACGTCGGCGGACCTCCCCCGAGGACACGGCCGCCGTCCGTCGGTCCCCGGACAGGAGGCCGGGGCTGCGCGCGGAGCGGATGGTGGATCGAACGGAGGTTTTACTTGGGCGCCTTCTTCCCGGTGACGCCCAGGTACACCAGGGGAGCGAGGTTGGGCTTGAGGTCCTTGACCTTGACGCCCCAGGAGGTGAAGGCCTTCTGATGCTCGGCCGCCGAGGCGAGCAGCGAGACCAGGGCTCCGGAGACGGCGTTCGGGTCGAGCGACTTGTCGGCCTGACCCTTCGCCTGGAGTTCCTTGACGGCCTCGGCGAGCGGCTTGGCGACCGAGTTGAGGACGGTCATGCGGATCTTGAAGAACCGCTTGTCCCCTTCCGCGGCACCGAGCGTGACCACTCGGAGAATGGCGTCGTTCTTGCGCCAGAAGGCGAGGAATCCGTCGACCAGTTCTTCCGAAGTGGTCGGTCCGGACTTCCCTGCCCAGGACTTTCCGGCCACCAGCTCTTTGAGGGTGTCGGAGTCCTTGGCCATTTCCTCGGCGATTTCGAGGACTGCGCCCTCGACATCCGGGAAGTACTGGTAGAAGGTCGCGGGGGAGGTACCCGCCATACGGGCGACGTCGATGACCTTGACGTCCCGATACGGCGACGTGCTGAGCATCTCGCGGAGGCAGTCGAGCAGCTTCTGCCGCGTCTCCTGTCCGCGTCGCCCGGCGACGCGACCGTCGACGGTGCGAACTTGTCCTGTCATGCCGTCAGCTTACCGTGGCAAGATCTTGGCGCGATTCGGTGATGCGACTATTACTCCGCACGGGGGGCTGCTATAGGGCTCCGAAGCACTTCGGACGGATATTCACCGGGCCTCGAAGCCGCTGTTGAAGCCCCCCCGTGTGCTTTTGACCCCATAGCGTGACGGCGAGTCCGCTGAGGGTTGGTTGGGTGACAGAGCGTGACCGGCTGGACGGTTTGACGAGCCGACGGTCCGGGCCCCGGGGTGCAAGCCGCGGCCGGAACGGGCGTCAGAATCCGGCCGTTCCGTCATCGCTGACCAGCGGAGCGTCCGGCGCCCGTCTCCCGGTGGGGGAGGTTGGAGATGCGCCGGGCGGCATTGGAGAATCGGGTCCGGCACCACGCGGCGGGTGCGGACAACGGGGAGGTGGCTGCGGAGTGGACCAGCTGACGGCGCACGATCCGAGGCGGATCGGGCCCTTCGAGGTGCTGGGGCGGCTCGGCGCGGGTGGGATGGGGCTGGTCTACCTGGCGCGCTCCGCCTCCGGGCGCCGGGTGGCCATCAAGACCGTCCGGGGGGAGCTGGCCGAGGACGAGCTGTTCCGCGTCCGCTTCGCGCGCGAGATCGCGGCGGCCAAGACGGTCGGCGGCTTCTACACCGCGGCCGTGGTGGACGCCGACGCGGACGCCCGGGTGCCCTGGCTGGCCACCGCGTACATCCCGGCGCCCTCGCTGGAGGACCTGGTCGAGGAGTGCGGCCCGCTGCCGGTGGAGGCCACCCGCTGGCTGGTCGCCGGCATCGCCGAGGCGCTGCAGTCCATCCACGCGGCCGGGCTGATCCACCGCGACCTCAAGCCCTCCAACGTCCTGGTGGTCGAGGACGGCCCCAAGGTGATCGACTTCGGCATCGCCTCCGGGGTCTCCAGCACCCGGCTGACCATGACCAACGTCGCCGTCGGCACCCCCGCCTACATGTCCCCGGAGCAGGCCCGGGACAGCCGGACCGTCCGGGGCGCCAGCGACGTCTTCTCGCTCGGCTCGCTGATGGTCTTCTGCGCCACCGGGCACCCGCCGTACCGGGGCTCCAACCCGGTCGAGACGGTGTTCCAGCTGCTGCGCGAGGAGCCGGACCTGACCGGCATGGCGCCCGAGCTGATGGACCTGGTCCGCGCCTGCATGCAGCAGGCTCCCGAGCGCCGGCCCACCCCGGCGCAGATCCAGGCGGAACTGGCCCCGCACCTGTTCTCCCGGGACGACGCCTCCGGTGAGGCCGGCGACTGGCTGCCCGCCCACGCGCTGGAGCTGATCGAGCGCAAGCGCGGCCGCCGCCCGAGCGCACCGGCGCCCCGCCCGTACCTCGGACCGGCCGAGCCGCCGCAGCAGCCGCCGCTCCAGGCCCCGCCGCAGCAGCCGCCCGCGCCGCCGCAGCCCGTCGGCGCGGACGACCCGCGCACCTATCCGGGCGCCGGACACGCGCCGCCGGCCGGGCCGGTGCACGCCGGGCCGCGCCCCGGGGTCGGGGACGGCGAGATCCCGACCGCGAAGATCCCCTCCAAGAACAAGCACCGGGCGCCCACCGGCGGCGTGGCCGTCGAGGTGCAGCTGTCCGGTGCCTCGGTGCGGATAGGCCCGGGGCCGCGGGCCGAGCACGAGCAGCCCGGTCCGAGCACCGCCCCGGCCGCGACCGACTGGGTCCGCCGGGCGGCGCCGACCCCGCCGCCGGCGCCCCCGCTGGCCCCGGCCCCGCAGCCCTCTCCGGCTCCGGCAGCCCGCTGGCGCCCGTGGCGGTTCCGGATGTCCAACGACGTCTGGGGCACCCCGGTGGTCGCGGACGGCACGCTCTTCGTCTCCAGCTTCGAGGTGCACGCGCTGGACATCGGCTCCGGAGAGCGCCGCTACAAGACCCGGGACGTCGCCTGGGCGCTCGCGGTGGACGCCGGCCGGGTGCACGCCGCCGACGGGCCGCACCTGTACACCGTGGACGTCGCGGACGGCACCGAGCGCTGGCGCACCTCGCTGGACGGCTGGGTCTACTCGCTGTCCGCCGCCGACGGCGTGCTCTGCTGCGGCGTGCGCGGCGGCGGCGTCCAGCTGCGCGCGGCCGCCACCGGCGCGGAGCTGTGGCGCGCCGACGACGCCCAGCAGGACTACGAGAACCCGCAGTCCGGCCCGGTCCTGGTGGGCGGCTCCGCCTACTACTACGGCGCCGGGCGGCTGCGCTGCGTGGACCCGCGCGGCGCGGGCCTGCGCTGGTCCTTCCAGGTCGGCGAGGACGTGCCCTCGCACCCGGTCGAGCGCGGCGGCGTGCTGTACGTGACGTCGGGCACCCGGGTGTACGCGCTGGACGCGGCCAGCGGCGCCGAGCGCTGGCGCTTCGACGCGCCGGTGGTGCTGTTCACCCCGCCGGCGCTGGACGGCGACGCGGTCTACGTGGCCGACTACCTGGGCACCGTCTACGCGCTGGACGCGGCCACCGGCCTGGACCGCTGGCGCGGGGTCACCGGCAGCCGCCAGGGCGCCGAGCCGGTGGTGGTCGGGGACGGCATGGTGCTGGTGGGCAGCGGCGAGGTGCTGTACGCCTTCGAGGCGGCGACCGGCCGGGAGCGCTGGCGCTACACCGCGCGCGGCGAGATCGTCGGCTCCCCGGCGGTGGCCGACGGCCTGGTGCACCTGGGCAGCCGGGACCACTCCCTGCACACCCTGGACCTGGCGACCGGTCAGCTGCGCTGGGAGCTCGGCACCAAGGGCGAGCTCACCGGCTCCCCGGTGGCGGTCGGCGGCCGGGTCTTCGTCGGCTCCAAGGACCGCTGCGTCTACGCGCTGGACGCCTACTACGGCACGGCGGTGCCCGCCCGCTGAGCGGGGCGGACACCGCCGTGCCGGTGGTGGGACGTCAGGCCTTGCGGGCCCCGGGGTGGCGGCTGCACCAGCCCTCCCAGGCGGAGGAGACCATGTCGGCCACGTCGTGGCTCGCGCTCCAGCCCAGCTCGCGGTGGATCAGGTCGGCGGAGGCCACCACCCGGGCCGGGTCGCCGGGGCGGCGCGGGGTCACCGCGGCGGTGGTGTCGTAGCCGGTGACCTTGCCGATGACCTCGATCATCTCCTTGACGCTGACGCCCTCGCCGCGGCCGATGTTGAGCACCAGCGCGGTCTCGCCGGCCGGGTCGGCGGCCAGCCGCTTGGCGGCGGCGACGTGGGCCGAGGCGATGTCGGAGACGTGGATGAAGTCGCGGACGCAGGTGCCGTCCGGGGTCGCGTAGTCGTCGCCGAAGATCCGCGGCGCCTCGCCGGCGGTCAGCCGCTCGAAGACCATCGGGATCAGGTTGAACACCCCGGCGTCGGAGAGCTCGGGCGAGGCGGCGCCGGCCACGTTGAAGTAGCGCAGGGCCACGGTGGACATCCCGTACGCCTTGCTGGCCGCGGCGACCAGCCACTCGCCGGCCAGCTTGGTCTCCCCGTACGGGCTCATCGGCGCGCAGGGGGTGGACTCGGTGACCAGGTCGACGTCCGGCATGCCGTAGACGGCGGCGGAGGAGGAGAACAGGAAGCGCTTGACGCCGCCCCCGGCCGCGGCCTCCAGCACCGTCTGCAGGCCGATCATGTTCTCGCGGTAGTACAGGAACGGCTGCTCGACCGACTCGCCGACCTGCTTCTTCGCGGCGAAGTGCAGGATGCCCTCGATGCCGTGCTCGCGGATCGCGGCGTCCAGGACGGCGCGGTCCAGGGTCGAGCCCTCGATCAGCGGGACGCCGGCCGGCACCCGGGAGACGTCGCCGGTGCTCAGGTCGTCCAGGACGGCGACGCGCTCACCGGCGTCGAGCAACTGGCGGACGACGTGCCCACCGATGTAACCGGCACCGCCGGTGATCAACCAAGTCATGGGGCAATCCTAGGCGTTCGAATTCGGGCCACCCGGTGCGGGCGAGTCGGGACGGTGATCCGGACAAATCGGTGAAATGCTGACAAAGATTCCCTTGCTCTCATGCCCGCGCCCTCGGCGTGGTGACGAACCGGAGGCAGCCAGGTGAGCCGCACGAAGGAACACGACCGCCCGCTGCCCGCCGGTCCCCGGCCGACCGGCCCCGGACCGGCGCGGGGCCGGCCGTCCGCGCCGGTCGTGGTCGCGGTCATGACGGTGCTGGCGCTGGCCGGGTGCAGCAGCTCCGCCGCCCCTCTCTCCTCCTCGGCCGCCTCTCCCGCGGCCGGCTCCCCGTCCGGCACCACCAAGCAGCCCTCCTCCGCCCCCGGCGCCCAGCCGGGCGGTGACAACCAGCTGCAGGACGCGTACCAGAAGGTGATCCGCGACGTGCTGCCCTCGGTGGTCCAGATCACCACCGGCGAGAGCCTCGGCTCCGGGATCGTCTACGACGACAAGGGCGACATCGTCACCAACGCCCACGTGGTGGGCTCCGCGACCACCTTCACCGTCACCCTGGCCAACAGCACCAAGGCGCTGGACGCCAGCCTGGTCGGCAGCTACCCCGACGCCGACCTCGCCGTGATCAGGCTCAGCAGTCCGCCGAGCGGCCTCAAACCGGCCACCTTCGGCGACTCCGGCAAGGTCCAGCTCGGTCAGATCACCCTCGCCATGGGCAGCCCGCTCGGGCTCTCCAGCAGCGTCACCCAGGGCATCGTCTCGGCCACCGGGCGGACCGTCTCCGAGCCCAGCGGCAGCGCGTCGCCGGGCGCCACCATCGGCAACATGGTGCAGACCTCGGCCGCGATCAACCCGGGCAACAGCGGCGGAGCGCTGGTCAACCTGGACAGCCAGGTGATCGGCATCAACACCCTCGCCGCGACCGAGCCGCAGTCCAACGGCGCGGCCGCGCCGGGCATCGGCTTCGCCATCCCGGCGTCGACCATCACCAGCATCGCCGATCAGCTGATCAAGCAGGGCAAGGTCACCAACTCCGGCCGGGCGGCGCTCGGCATCACCGCCCGGACCAGCTTCAACCAGCAGTTCCAGCCGGCCGGCGCGGTCATCGTGGCGGTCGTCCAGGGCGGCCCGGCCGCCTCGGCGGGGCTCCAGCCCGGCGACGTCATCACTCAGATCGGCGACACCCCGGTCGACTCGCTGAACGCGCTCACCACCGCGCTCGCCTCGCTCACCCCGGGCACCAAGGTGACCGTCACCTACATCCGGGACGGCAACAGCAAGACCGCCGACGTCACGCTCGGCACGCTGGGCAGCGGCTCCTGACCCGGCTCTCCCTCCGGAGACCCCGGTACGCCGGGCGGCCCCGTCCATCGTGCAAGGGTTCCGCGGGCCGTCCGGCGCACCGGACCGGCGCCGGACAGGCCCTAGCGGCGGGCGGTGCGGGTGCGCCAGGGCAGCTCGACGGTGACGGTGGTCGGGCCGCCCTCCGGGCTGTTCACCAGGAAGACGCCGTCCACCGCCCGGATCCGGTCGGCCAGCCCGCCCAGGCCGCTGCCCGGGTAGGGGGCGGCCCCGCCCTTGCCGTCGTCGTGGACCAGCACCATCAGCTGGTCGTCGGAGCGCCAGACGTCGACCGAGGCGCTCTGGGCGCCCGCGTGCTTGGAGACGTTGGTCAGCAGCTCGCTGACGGTGAAGTAGGCGATGCCCTCGACCGCCGAATCCGGGCGCTCGGGTTCGCCGCCCGGTCCGGCCAGGTCGACGTTCACCTTCACCCCGCCCGGGACGGTGCAGCGTGCCGCGACCGCGGACAGTGCCGCGTCCAGGCCGCGGTCGGTGAGCACCGCGGGGTGGATGCCGCGGGCCAGGTCGCGCAGCTCCTGCAGGGCCAGCTTCACCTCGCCGTGCGCGTTGTCGACCATCCGGGCGGCGGCCGCCATGTCCTCCTGGGTCTCCACCTCGCGCAGCCGCTCCTTGGCCATGCCGAGGTCCATCGCCAGCGCGACCAGGCGGGCCTGGGCGCCGTCGTGCAGGTCGCGTTCGATCCGCCGCAGGTCGGCGGCGGCGGTGTCGACCACCGTGCCGCGGTCGTCCTCCAGCTCGCGCACCCGTTCGGCCAGCGCGCCCGGGAAGAGCAGCGACTCGATCAGGATCCGGTCGACCGCCGCCATCGCACGCACCACCACGGGCAGCACCGGCCACAGCGTGATGACCGAGGTCAGGGCCAGGGTGAAGCTCAGGATGCCCCAGGGCAGCATCAGCACGTTGTAGAGCGCCGAGCGCCAGTTCAG
Organism: Kitasatospora sp. NPDC059648; assembly: GCF_042734825.1. NCBI lineage: Bacteria > Bacillati > Actinomycetota > Actinomycetes > Kitasatosporales > Streptomycetaceae > Kitasatospora > Kitasatospora sp. NPDC059648. The sequence continues at coordinate 184,323 of NZ_JBHWDU010000003.1, forward strand.
CAGGTCGGTGAGGTGGGCGATGGTGTACGCGACCATGCCCGGGCGGCGCGGCTTCACCGGCTCCGGCTCGTCGATCCGGGAGCCGTACACCGAGCGGGCCCGGTTGCGGCCCAGCGCGCCCAGCGCGCGGGAGCCGGCCAGCCCGGCGGCCAGCACCGGCAGGCCGATCACGGTGACCGACAGGCCCAGGCCGACCGCGAGCGCGGTGACCGAGAGCACGAAGCCGGCGATGCCCAGCGGGAGGTTGAGCATCAGGTGTCCGACCTGGCGCCACATCCGCGCGCCGTACAGCGGCGGGCGTTCCATCCGAGCGTCCTGCTCCCTGATGGCGTCCACGGCGCGGTTCAGCGACTTCATCGGATCATCCGTCCCCTCGTTCGAGCTGGCGGACCAAGCTTCCCGAATCGGGGGCGGGATGTGCCATGGGGGTGATACATCTTCCCGACCGGGGGTTATCCCCACCCCCGGCCGGTCCCCGCGCGTTCATCCGGGTGTCCACGGGACGTCTTGCGGAGCGGGCAGGTTTCGGGGGGAGTGGAGCCGTCCCCTTAGACTCACGCATTGGCCACGGTTAAGACCGTGTGGGTAAAAGTCGTAGAACTGTCTTGAGGGCGGATTCGCGGCCGAGGTGGAGGCGAAGGCATGGAGTGGCAGCAGACGGCTGCCGTCGCGGCCGACCCGGCGGTCGGCAGCGGCTACTTCGACGCGTACGCCGCGATGGGCCTGCTGGCCGTCGTCGGGGTGCTCTTCGTCACCGTGGCGTTCACCGCCAACCGCCTGCTGCGGCCGGTGGTGTACTCGCCGGAGAAACTGCTCGCCTACGAGTGCGGGGTGGACCCGGTGGGCGAGGACTGGGCGCACACCCAGATCCGCTACTACGTGTACGCCTTCCTGTACGTGATCTTCGCGGTCGACGCGATCTACCTGTTCCCGTGGGCGACCGTCTTCGCCAGTGCCGGGTACGGCGCCGGAACGCTGATCGAGATGTTCCTCTTCATCGGCTTCCTCGCGGTCGGACTGCTCTACGCCTGGAAGAAGGGCGTTCTGGAATGGACGTGACGCACACCCACTCGCACGGTGCCCAGGGCGGTCCCGTCCCGCTCGGACTGCCCGACCCCGCGCACCCCGGCGCCGTCGAGCGCCGCGGCCTCGGCCCGCTGGCCCGGCTCGCGCCGGACCCGGTCAAGGTCGTGCTCAACTGGGGCCGCCGCTACAGCCTCTGGTGCTTCAACTTCGGCCTGGCCTGCTGCGCGATCGAGTTCATCGCCGCGTCCATGGCCAAGCACGACTTCATCCGGATGGGCGTCATCCCGTTCGCGCCGGGCCCCCGCCAGGCGGACCTGATGATCGTCTCCGGGACGGTCACCGACAAGATGGCGCCCGCCGTCAAGCGCCTCTACGAGCAGATGCCCGAGCCCAAGTACGTCATCTCCTTCGGCGCCTGCTCGAACTCCGGCGGCCCGTACTGGGACTCGTACTCCGTCACCAAGGGCGTGGACCAGATCATCCCGGTCGACGTCTACGTGCCCGGCTGCCCGCCGCGGCCGGAGGCGCTGCTCCAGGGCATCCTCAAGCTGCAGGAGAAGATCGCCGCCGAGTCCCTGCCCGGCCGCTACGCCGCGCCCGCGGCGGCGCTGCGCCGTCCGCTGGTGCCGGGGCCCTCGGCCGACTCGTCCGAGGGAGGGGTCTCGTGACCACGCCTGAGCAGTACGCGGCGTCGGTCGGGGAGTGGGCGACCGGCGCCGAGGCGTACGGGCTGATCACCGTCGACGTGCCGGCCGAGCGCTGGATCGAGGCGCTCACCAGCGCCCGGGACGTGCTGGGCCTGGGCTTCTTCGACTGGCTGAGCGCCGTCGACGAGCTCGCCGAGGGCTTCTCCGTGGTCGCGCACCTGGCCGCCGCCGAGGCGCCGGGGGTGCGCCACCTCGCGCTGCGCACCCGGGTGCCGCGCGACGGCGCCGCGCTGCCCAGCGCCGTCGCGGTGTACGCGGGCGCCGCCTGGCACGAGCGCGAGACGCACGAGATGTTCGGCATCGACTTCCCCGGGCACCCGTACCTGGCCACCCTGCTGCTGCCGGACGGCTTCGAGGGGCACCCGCTGCGCAAGGAGTTCGTGCTCGCGGCGCGGGTCGCCAAGGACTGGCCGGGCGCCAAGGAGCCGGGCGAGTCGGACCACGGCGGCGGGCCGGCCCGGCGCAAGATGCAGCCGGCCGGTGTGCCGGACCCGAACGAGTGGGGGCCGCTCAAGGGCACCCTGCCGCCGGTCGCCGAGCGGCCCGCGCGCGGTGCGCGGGCGGCGGGCGCGGCGGCTCGCACGCCCCGGGCCGGTGCGGCCGCAGCGGCACCGGCCGGTGCCGAGGGTGCGCCGGCGGTGCGGGCGGACCGGCCGCGGCGGACCCGGTCGGTGTCCGAGGGGTCGGCGAGCCAGGGCGCTGCCGAGGCTCCGGCCGCTCCGGCCGCTCCGGCTGCTGAGGGTGCGCCGGCGGTGCGGGCGGACCGGCCGCGGCGGACCCGGTCGGTGTCCGAGGGGTCGGTCAGCCAGACGGCCGACGAGGCCCCGGCCGCCACCGGGGCTCCGGCCGAGCCCGCGGCTCCGGCACGGCCCCGGTCATCCGACGCGCCCTGGCACAACCCGGTGCCGGCCCACGACGAGAAGCCTCCGGCGGAGCAGCCGTCGGCCGAGGAGCCGTCGGCCGAGGAGCCCCCGGTCGCGGAACCGGGCGGGGCGACGGAGAAGGACCAGAACTCGGCCGGAGCGGCCGACCAGGACGGAGACGGCGCGTGAACCTGCTCGACACGGTGCTCCGCTGCGTCGCCACCCTCGTCGTCTTCCTGGTCTTCCCGCTGGTCATCGGCCAGACCGAGCACAAGGTCATGGCGCACATGCAGGGCCGGCTCGGCCCGATGTACGCGGGCGGCTTCCACGGCTGGGCGCAGCTCGTCGCCGACGGCGTGAAGTTCGCGCAGAAGGAGGACATCGTCCCCGCCGGGGCGGACCGCCGGATCTTCCAGCTGGCGCCCGCCGTCTCGCTGCTGCCGTACCTGTTCGTACTGCTGGCGATCCCGGTCGGGCCGAACGGCTTGGTCGGCCAGGCGATCGACGCCGGGCTGTTCTTCGTGCTGGCCGTGATGGGCGTCGGCGTGATCGGCAAGCTGATGGCCGGCTGGGCCTCGGCGAACAAGTTCTCGCTGCTCGGCGGTCTGCGCACGGCCGCGCAGCTGATGTCCTACGAGCTGCCGATGGTGCTCGCGGCGGCCTCGGTGGCGATGGCCGCGGGCACCCTGTCGCTGCCCGGGATCCTGGACGCCTGGCAGTGGTACTGGCTGCCCTGGCAGATCATCGGCGCCTTCGTGTTCTTCACGGCCGGCCTGGCCGAGCTCCAGCGGCCGCCGTTCGACATGCCGGTCGCCGACTCGGAGATCATCTTCGGCGCGTACACCGAGTACACCGGTCTGCGCTTCGCCCTGTTCCTGCTGTCCGAGTACGTGGGCATCCTGGTGGTGTCGGCGCTGACGGCGGTGCTCTTCCTCGGCGGCTGGCACGGGCCGATGGCCGACCAGCTCGGCTGGCTGTGGATGCTCCTCAAGACCTTCGCGCTGGCCTTCGTGGTCATCTGGCTGCGGGTCACCTACCCGCGCCTGCGCGAGGACCAGCTGATGCGCTTCGCGTGGGTGGGGCTGATCCCGCTCGCGCTCGTCCAGCTGGCCCTCACCGGCATCATCAAGGTGGCGATCTCATGAGTTTTCCCGGTGTCGGTCTGGCGAAGGGCCTGGCCGTGACGCTGCGGACGATGACGAAGAAGAGCGTCACCGCGCAGTACCCCGACGTGCAGCCGGTGCTGCCGCCGCGTTCGCGCGGCGTCATCGCGCTGCTGGAGGAGAACTGCACGGTGTGCATGCTCTGCGCGCGCGAGTGCCCGGACTGGTGCATCTACATCGACTCCCACAAGGAGACGCTGCCGGCCGCCGAGCCGAACGCGCGGGCCCGCACCCGCAACGTGCTGGACCGGTTCGCCATCGACTTCTCGCTCTGCATGTACTGCGGGATCTGCATCGAGGTGTGCCCCTTCGACGCGCTGTTCTGGTCGCCGGAGTTCGAGTACGCGGAGACCGACATCCACGAGCTGACCCACGAGCGGGAGAAGCTCCGGGAGTGGATGTGGACCGTCCCGGCGCCGCCGGCGCTGGACCCGGCGGCCGAGGAGCCCAAGGAGATCACCACCGCGCGCAAGGCGGCGGACAAGCTGGCGGCTGCGGCTGCGGCCGCCGCCGAGGAGGAGGGTGACGACGCATGACGGGCGCTGCCACGCTCCTCGCGGCGACCGGCTCGTTGGAGCCGGCCGCCCGTTCGTTCCTGTCCCCGACCGGCCAGGAGATCGTCTTCCTGCTGGTCGGCATCGCGGTGCTCGGCTCGGCGGTCGTCTCCGTCACCACCAGGCAGCTGGTGCACGCCGCGCTCTGGCTGGTGGTCGCGCTCGGCGGGCTGGCGGTGGAGTTCCTGCTGCTCACGGCGGAGTTCATCGCCTGGGTGCAGGTGCTGATCTACCTGGGCTCGGTGGTCGTCCTGGTGCTGTTCGGGCTGATGCTCACCAAGGCGCCGATCGGGCGCTCGCCGGACGCCGACTCGAAGAACCGCTGGGTCGCGCTGGTCGTGGCACTGGCCTCGGCCGGGACGCTGGTGACGCTGGTCGTCGACGCCTTCCGGACCTCCTGGATCGACCTCGGCGCGGGCGGCGGCTCGGCCGCCGTCACCGGCGCCAGCCTGTTCCGGAACTGGGTGCTGCCCTTCGAGGCGCTGTCCGTGCCGCTGCTGGCGGCGCTGGTCGGCGCGATCGTGCTGTCCCGCGGGTCCCGGCGCCGGGTGCCGGCGCCGCGGGCGGGCAAGCTGCGGGCCGGTCGGCCGGTCGGGTCGAACGGGACCGTCGCCGCGACCGCGCCCCGCACCGCTCCGGAGGCCGCCGACCCGTCCGCGCCGTCCGCGCGGTCCGTGACGGAGGAGAGCTGATGCACCTCGCCTACCCCGTCGTCCTCTCCGCGCTGCTGTTCAGCGTCGGCGTGTACGGCGTCCTCGCCCGGCGCAACGCCGTCCTGGTGCTGATGTCCGTCGAGCTGATGCTCAACGCCGTCAACCTCAACCTGGTCGCCTTCGACGCCTGGCTGCGGGACTCGCTGCACGCCGGGCAGGCGCTCACCCTGTTCACCATCACCGTCGCCGCCGCCGAGGTCGGGCTGGGGCTCGCCATCGTCCTGCTGCTGTTCCGGACCCGGGGCACCGCGGACATCGACCGGGCCACCGCGCTCGGCGACCCGGCCGAGCCGTACGCCACCGTCGAGGAGGAGCCGGCCGCGGCCGAGGCACTGAAGGGCCGGGCCACCGCATGAACCTCGCCCTGCCCGTCCTCGTCCCCGCGCTGCCCGCGCTCGGGGCCGCCGCGACCCTGGCCACCGGCAAGAAGGCGCCCGGGCTGACCCGGCCGCTGGCGATCGTCCCGGTCGCCGTCTCGGCCGTGCTCGCCCTGGTGGTCGCCCTCCAGCTCGGCACCGGCCAGACCCTGGACGCGGCCACCCGGCTCACCCCGACCGGTGGCCCGGACATCTCGCTGGCCGTCCACCTGGACGGCTTCAGCTCGCTGATCTCCGTGCTGGTCGGCCTGGTCGCCACCTGCGTCCAGGTCTACTCGACCGCGTACCTGAAGGAGGACCCGCGCTACCCCTCGTACGCGGCGCTGGTCTCGCTGTTCACCGCGGCGATGTTCCTGGTGGTCTTCTCGGGCGACCTGGTCGTGCTGCTGGTCGGCTGGGAGGTCATGGGCGTCTGCTCGTACTTCCTGATCGGCCACCACTGGGAGACCGCGGACGCCCGCTCGGCCTCGCTCAAGGCCTTCCTGGTCACCAAGCTCGGTGACGTGCCGTTCCTGTTCGGGATCTTCCTGCTCGGCGCGAACGCCCACAGCTTCCGGATCCCGGACGTGCTGGCGGCCGCGGGCGAGGGCAGGCTCGGCCACCCGACGCTGGTCGCGCTGCTGCTGCTCGCCGGCGTGGCGGGCAAGAGCGCCCAGTTCCCGCTGCACACCTGGCTCCCGGACGCGATGGCCGGCCCCACGCCGGTCTCCGCGCTGATCCACGCCGCCACCATGGTCGCGGCCGGCATCTACCTGGTGGCCCGGCTGATGCCGGTGTTCCTGCAGTCGGGTGCGGCCCTGGTCGTGCTCGCCGTGATGGCCGCCGTGACGATGATCGGCTCGGCGCTGTGCGCGCTCGCCCAGGACGACCTCAAGCGGGTGCTCGCCTACTCCACCGTCGGCCAGCTCGGCTACATGGCCGGAGCGCTGGCCAGCGGCGACCGCGAGGCCTCGGTGTTCCACCTGGTCAGCCACGGCGCGTTCAAGGCGCTGCTGTTCCTGGCCGCCGGCGTGGTGATCCACGCCGCGCACACCAACTCCATCTCCGCGATGTCCCGGATCCCGGGGCTGCGCAAGCGGGTGCCGGACGCCTACTGGACGACCGGCATCGCGCTGGTCGCGCTGGTCGGGCTGCCACCGTTCTCCGGCTTCTTCAGCAAGGAGGCGGTGCTGACCGCCGCCGAGCACGCCGCCAACGGCGAGGCGCTGACCAACGGGCTCGGCCCGGTCTCGGGGGTGCCGCAGGCGGCCGGCTGGATCGTGCTGATCTCGGCCGGGCTCACCGCGCTGCTCACCGGCGCCTACGCCACCCGGCTGTTCCTGGTCACCTTCCACAGCCCGGCCGGTGCGGCCGCGGCGGCACCGGAGGTGCTGCCCGCTGCCGACCGGGCGACGGTGGTGGCCGACCACGAGCCCGACGCGCCGTACTCGCCCGAGCTGGACGAGGCCGACCCGGCCACCGCCGAGCCGCCCGCGATGCGCTGGCCGCTCTGGGTGCTGGCCGTCCCGACCATGGGCTTCGGCGTCGCCGGGCTGCGCCCGGACTGGCTGCCCGCGCTGCTGGACGGCGGCTCGCTGCGCCCCGCCGGCGTCACCGCCGTGACCGGCGTCGGGCTCGCCGTGGTCGGGGTGCTCGCCGCCTACGGCGCCTGGCGCTCGGCCACCGCGCGGCTGGCCACCGGCCGTCCCGCCCCGGCCGCCGTCGGCCGGGTGCCCGAGCAGGGCGGGGCCCCGGCTGCCGAGGTGATCGTCGCCGACCCCGGGCGCACCCTGCTCGGCCCGCTGTTCGGCCCGGCCCGGCACGGCTTCGGCGTCGACCGGCTGTACCACGTGCTGTTCGTCCGCCCGGTGGCCGCAGCCGCCCAGCTGGTCCGCTTCCTCGACCGCGAGGTCGTCGAGGGCTACGTCCAGGGCAGCGGGATCGGCGCCAACCTGCTCGGCCGGGCCGTCCGGCTCGCGCAGACCGGCAACGCGCAGACCTACCTCAGCGCGCTGCTCGCCGGGGTCGTCCTGCTCGCCGTCCTGGTGGCGGTGTAGCCGGTGCCGCTGTCCTCCACCCCCGTCCCGTTCACCGCCGCTGGGAGTCCCCGATGAACGCGGTCCTCATCGCCCTCCTGGTGCTGCCACTGCTCGGCGCCGCGCTCACCCTGGCGCCGGTGTTCGGGCCGGACCGGGCCGTCGCCGACCGGCGGGCGCTGCGACTGAACTCCGTGGTCACCGGCACGGTGTTCCTGGTCTCCGTCGCCCTCGCGGCCGGTTTCGACCACGGCTCGCCGGCCCGGATGCAGGCCACCACCGACGTGTCCTGGATCCCGGCCCTGCACGTGCGCTTCCACCTCGGGGTGGACGGCGTCTCGCTGCCGCTGGTCGTGCTGACCGCGCTGCTCACCTTCCTCTGCGCGCTGTACTCGGAGAAGCGGCTGCCGGACGGGGGCGCCCGGGGCGGAGCCCCTGACGAGCACCGTCCCACGGCGCAGGCCTTCGTCGGGCTGTTCCTGCTCCTCGAAGTCGGCATGCTCGCCACCTTCGCGGTCCTGGACCTCCTGCTCTTCTTCCTGGCCTTCGAGATCGTGCTGATCCCGATGTACTTCCTGATCGCCCGCTGGGGGAGCGGTGCGAAGACCCCGGCCGCCAACCGGTTCATCCTCTACACGCTGCTCGGCTCGGCGGTGATGCTGCTCGGCTTCCTGCTGGTCGGCAGCAAGGCCGGCACCTTCGACATGCAGGCGCTGGCCGCCGCGCACGGCAACGGCCTGAGCCACACCACCCAGGTGATCGCCGCACTGGCGATCATGGTCGGACTGGCGGTCAAGGCCCCCGCCTGGCCGCTGCACAGCTGGCTCCCCGACGCGCACACCGCCGCCCCGACGGTGGGCTCGGTGCTGCTCGCCGGCGTGCTGCTGAAGATGGGCACGTACGGCCTGGTCCGCGTCCTGCTGCCGGTCGTGCCGGACGGCACCGCGACACTCGCCCCCTACCTGGGCGCCTTCGCCGCCGTCGGCATCGTCTACGGCTCGCTGGCCTGCCTGGCGCTGGCCCTCCCGTCGCCCACCGCCACCCTTCTGTCGAAGCGCTCCGCGCCCTCTGGCTCCGGATCCAGGGGCGACCTCAAGCGCCTGATCGCCTACTCCTCCGTCGGCCACATGGGCTTCGTGCTGCTGGGCATCGCCTCCCTCACCCCGGTGGGCGTCAACGGCGCGCTGTTCGCCAACATCGCCCACGGTCTGATCACCGGCCTGCTGTTCTTCGTCGTCGGCGCGCTCAAGGACCGCTACGGCACGGCCGACCTCGACACCCTCTCCGGCGCCACCGGCGCCGCCCTGTACGGGCGGGCACCCCGGATCGGCGCGCTGCTCGCCTTCGCCGCCGTCGCCAGCCTCGGCCTGCCCGGGCTGGCCGGCTTCTGGGGCGAGGTGCTCGCCATGTTCGGCGCCTTCGACCCGGCCGCCGGCCTGTCGCGCCCCGCCTTCGTCACCTACATGGTCCTGGCCGGCCTCGGCACCCTCCTCACCGCCGCGTACCTGCTGATCGTGGTCAAGCGCGTCTGCATGGGCGACCCCGCGCAGCCCGCACCAGTGGACCGGCTGCCCGACCTGCGCCCGTACGAGGCCGTCAGCTGGACGCCGCTGGCCGCGCTCACGCTGGTGGCCGGCCTCTGGCCCGCCCTCCTGCTCGGCCTCTCCGACCCTGCCGTCAAGCACCTCCTCGGAGGTGGCTGACCGTGCTCGCAGCCCACACCGCCGCACTCGGACCTCACTTCACGGGGCAGCACACTGTGACCTCCCTCGCCGTAGCCAACCCGGGCAGCCTGATCCAGTCCGTGGACTGGGCGGCGATCGCGCCCCCGCTGATCGCCGCCGTGGCCGCCCTCGCCGTGCTGGTCACCGACCTGTTCCTGTCCGAACGGCACAGGAAGTGGCTCGGCCGCCTCACCGCGGCCGGACTCGCCCTCGCCCTCGTCGCACTCCTTCCGCTGACCGGCGGGTCACCCCGAGCGACCTTCTGTGTCCGGAACGTAGCAGGGGCCACTGACAGCGCAGGCTGTTCCTACGTCGCCGACCACTTCGCCCTGGTGTTCCAGCTGCTCGCCCTCGGCGGCGCGCTGATCGCCGCGCTGCTGTCGATGCACACCGTCGACCGCGCGGCGTCGACCGGCGGCTCCGCCGCGGGGCTGCCGGGCGGCGAGTACTGGTTCCTGCTGCTCTCCAGTGCCACCGGCGCCGCGCTGCTGCCCGCCTCCCGCGACCTCGCCACCATGGTGATCGCCCTGGAGGTCGCCTCGCTGCCCGCCTTCGCCCTGGTCGCGCTGCGCCGGGACGGCCGGGGCGCGGAGGCCGCGCTCAAGTTCTTCGTCTCCTCGGTGACGGCGACCGCCGTGATGCTGCTCGGCATCGGCTTCGTCTACGCGGCCGGCGGCAGCCTGCACCTCGGCGCCGTCGCCCAGGGCCTGGAGCACGCACCCGGCCGGCTCAAGCCGCTGGCCGAGACCGGGGCGGTGCTGACCCTGGTCGGCTTCGCCTTCAAGGTCGCCGCCGTCCCGTTCCACTTCTGGGTGCCCGACACCTACACCGGCGCCCCGCTGCCGGTGGCCGGCTACCTCTCGGTGGTCGGCAAGGCGGCCGGCCTGTCCGGCCTGGCGCTCGCCACCACCATCGCGTTCCGCCCGTACGCCCACACCTGGGGGCTGGTGCTCGCCGTGCTGGCGGCCGCCACCATGACCGTCGGCAACGTCGGCGCGCTGCGGCAGCGCTTCGACACCCGCTACAGCGCGGTGCGGCTGCTCGCCTGGTCCTCGGTCGGCCAGGCCGGGTACCTGCTGGTGCCGCTCGCCGCCGCCGGGTACGCGCCCACCGGCGCCGACCCGCTCGGCGCGACCGCCGCGTACGCGCTGATCTACGGCGTGGTGAACCTCGGCGCCTTCGGAGTGGTCGCCGCGGTCGGCCGCCGGGCCGGGACCAGCGTGGACGACTTCCGCGGCCTGTTCGCCCGCAACCGCTGGACGGCGCTCGCCCTCGCCTTCTTCCTGCTCTGCCTGGCCGGGCTGCCGCCGGGCGTGATCGGCCTGTTCGGCAAGGTCGTGGTGTTCCGCGCGGCGGTGGACGCCGGGCTGGGCTGGCTGGCCGTGGTGATGGCCGTCAACGTGGTCGTCGCCCTCTACTACTACCTGATGTGGACGGCCCGGCTGTTCGCCCCGGCGGACCCGGCGGCGGACCCGGCCGCGGTCGCGGACGGCGCCGAGCCGAGGCTGCCGGTCAGCCTGACCGCCACGCTGGGGCTCACCGCCTCGGCGGCGGTGGTGCTGTCGGTCGCCCCGCAGCTGGTCCTCCAGGTCGCCGGCGGCAGTCTGTTCTGAGCCCGGGCCCGGGCCGAGCGCGAGCCCTCGGCCCTGGGGCCCTCCGGGTGGTGCGGCGGTGTCGCGGCGGTGTCGCGTCGGTCACAAGGGAACAAGGTCCCCGGCCCCACCCGTTGACCGGGCAAGAGGGACGAGGCGGAAAGGGCTTCCCCACCGCACCACTGGAGGGCCTGACGTGCACAGCCGGCACAACGGACTGAGGACCGCCGTCCTGCTCGGTGGCCTCTCGGCGCTGATCCTGGTGATCGGCAGTTTCTTCGGCCGGACCGGCTTCGTGATCGCCCTGCTGGTCGCCCTCGGGACCAACGCCTACGCGTACTGGAACAGCGACCGGATCGCCCTGCGGGCCATGCGGGCCCGCCCGGTCAGCGAGTTCGAGGCCCCCGGGCTGTACCGGACCGTGCGCGAGCTCTCCACCTCGGCCCGCCAGCCGATGCCCCGGCTCTACATCTCCCCGACCCCGGCCCCGAACGCCTTCGCCACCGGCCGCAACCCGCGCAACGCGGCGGTCTGCTGCACCGAGGGCATCCTGCAGATCCTGGACGAACGCGAGCTGCGGGGTGTGCTCGGGCACGAGCTGAGCCATGTCTACAACCGGGACATCCTGATCTCCTCGGTCGCCGGGGCGCTGGCCTCGGTGGTGATGTTCCTGGTGAACTTCGCCTGGCTGATCCCGTTCGGCCGGGACGAGGACGACGACGGTCCGGGGCTGTTCGGGATGCTCGCCATCATGATCCTCGGGCCGATCGCCGCCGGGCTGATCCAGATGGCGGTCAGCCGCTCCCGCGAGTACCAGGCCGACGCCGACGGTGCCCGGATCACCGGCGACCCGCTGGCCCTCGCCGGCGCCCTGCGCAAGCTCGACGCCGGCACCCGCCAGCTGCCGCTCCCGCCGGAGCCCCAGCTGCAGACCGCGAGCCACATGATGATCGCCAGCCCCTTCCGCCCGGGCGAGGCCGGCACCCGGCTGTTCTCCACCCACCCGCCGATGGCCGAGCGGATCGCCCGGCTGGAGCGGATGGCGGGGTACCGGCGGTGAGGGCCGCTGCGCAGGGCAGGGCGGGGCACCGGCGGTAACAGCGCGCGCGGGCCTTTCAGGTCGCCAGCCCGTCGTACGCCGTCCGCAGGCGGTGGACGCCCTCCGCCACCTGGGCCGGGCTGTCGGCGGCGGCGTAGCTGAGGCGCAGGTGCGGGGCCGGGGGTTCGGCGGCGTGGTACGGGCGGCCGGGGGTGACCTGGACGCCCGCCCGCAGGGCGGTGGCGGCGAGGGCGTCGTCGTCGGTGCCGTCCGGCAAGCGCAGCCACAGGTGGTAGCCGCCGGGCCGGTAGGCGTCGAGCACGCCGGGCAGCTCCCGGTGCAGCGCGGCGACGGCGGCGTTTCGGCGGTCGCGCAGTTCGGCGCCGAGGGTGCGCAGGTGGCGGGCCCAGGCCGGATCGGCGACCAGCTCCAGCGTCGCCTCCTGCAGCGGCCGGGGCACGAAGAAGCTGTCCACCACCTGGGTGGCCCGCAGCCGGGCGAGCGCCGGGCCGCGCGCGGTGAGGGCGCCGACCCGCAGGTTGGGGGAGGCGGCCTTGGTGAGCGAGCGCAGGTGCACCACCACGCCGTCCCGGTCGTCGGCGGCGAGCGGGCGGGGCAGCGCCGGGGCGTCCGCGTGGACGAGCAGCCGGGCGAAGTCGTCCTCGACCACGAAGGCCCCGGCCGCCCGGGCGATCCGCAGCACCTCGGCCCGCCGCGAGGGCGAGAGCACCGCCCCGGTCGGGTTCTGGAACAGCGGCTGGCAGACGAACACCCGCGCCCGGGTGGACTCGAAGGCGTCCGCCAGCAGGTCGGTGCGGACCCCGTCGGCGTCGATCGGCACCGGCACCGGCCGCAGCCCGGCCGCCCGGATGACCGCGAGGATGCCCGAGTACGTCGGCGACTCGACCAGCACCGGTGAGCCCGGCGCGGCCAGCGAGCGCATCGCGACGGTGAGGCCGCCCTGCCCGCCGGAGGTGATCAGGACGTCCCCGGCGCTGATCGGCCCGGCGTGGCCGCCGATGTCGCGGGCGAACCAGCCGCGCAGCTCGGTGAGGCCGTCGGTGGGCGGGCGGTCCCAGGCTCCGGGGCGGCGGCCGGCCCGGGCGAGGGCGGCGGCGAGCAGCCGCTCGGGCAGCAGGGAGGCGTGCGGGTAGCCGCTGTTGAGGTCGATGACGTCCGGCGGGGGCACCCGGAGGGTGGCGAACACCGGGGCGGCCAGCAGGTCGCGCGGGCCGGAGTCGGTGCTGAGCGCGACCTCCTGCCAGGAGAGGTCGCCGGGGCGGGCGGCCGGTGCCGCGCGGCCGCCCGGGGCCGCCGCGAAGGCCGCCGCCCGGAACACCCCCGCGCCGGGCCGGGAGACCACCAGCCCCTCGGCGACCAGCACCGCGATGGCGCGCGAGACCGTCCCCGGGCTGACCTGGTGGCGTTCCACCAGGGCCCGGCTGGACGGGAGCTTCCGCCCCTCCGGGTAGCGCTCGACCTCCTGCCGCAGGCTTTCGGCGAGTTCGGCCACGCTGCTACGCTCGTTCATGACGGAACAGGATAGCGCTACCCATTCGTTGGCGGTAGCAGCGCAGCACCGCGACCGAGCCTCCGGCACCGCCCTCGCCGCCCTCGGGGTGGCCTCCTTCTCGTTCAGCTTCCCGGCCACCGCATGGTCCCTGACCGGCTTCGGCCCGTGGACCTCGACCGGGCTGCGCGGCGCCGTGGCCGGGGTGCTGGCCGGGCTGTACCTGCTGGCCACCGCCGCCCCGCCGCCCGAGCGGCGGCAGTGGCCCGGCCTGCTGGTGGTCTCGGCCGGCTGTGTGGCGGGCTTCCCGCTGCTCACCACGCTCGCCCTGCGGACCTCCTCGACCGCCCACTCGGCGGTGGTCATCGGCGTCCTGCCGCTGGCCACGGCGGTGGTCGCGGCGCTGCGCACCGGCCGTCGGCCGTCCCGGGTGTTCTGGGCGGCGGCGCTGGCCGGGGCCGCGGCCGTGCTGGCCTTCACCCTGGTGCAGAGCCACGGCCGGCCGACCCTCGCCGACCTCTACCTGTTCGTCGGCCTGCTGGTCTGCGCGGCCGGGTACGCGGAGGGCGGCCGGCTGTCCCGGGAGCTCCCGGGCGCGCGGGTGATCGCCTGGGCGGTGGTGGCCGCGCTGCCCGCGATGCTGCTGACCTCCGGGTACGGGCTGGCCGCGGAGCCGGTGCACCCCGGTGTGAAGGCGCTGGCCGGTCTGGCGTACATCGCGGCGGTCTCGCAGTTCGGCGGGTTCGTGCTCTGGTACCGGGGGATGGCCGCGATCGGCGTGCCGAGGGCCAGTCAGCTGCAGCTCGCCCAGCCGCTGCTGACGCTGGTCTGGTCGGTGCTGCTGCTGGGGGAGGACCTGCCGGTGGCGGCGCCGGTGACGGCGGTGGTGGTGCTGCTCTGCATCGCGGTCACCCAGCGGGCCCGGGTCTAGGGCGTGTCCGAGTTCCCGGCGACGTCGTGCGCCCGCGAACCCTGGCACCGGCCCGTACGGAGGAGCCGCCGCTCGTTAGGATGAGCCCGCGCCGCGCGTCGGTCCGGGGCGCGGCATCCGGAGGGAGTGGGCCGTCATGGCAGACGAGAGGCACGCCCCGGCGTCCGGGGACGCGCCGGCCCGCAGGCGCGGCCAGGGCGAGCTGGAGGCGCAGGTGCTGGCGGTGCTCCAGCAGGCGCCCGGCCCGGCCAGCGCGGGGTGGGTCCAGGAACGCCTGGAGGGCGATCTCGCGTACACCACGGTGATGACCATCCTGTCCCGGCTGCACGCCAAGAACGCCGTCTCCCGGAGCCGCTCCGGCCGCTCCTACCTGTGGCAGGCCTCCTCCGACGCCGCCGGGCTGGCCGCGCTGCGGATGCGCCGGATGCTCGACGGCGAGGCGGACCGGGACGCCGTCCTCGCCAGCTTCGTCACCGCGCTGCTGCCGCACGACGAGGAACTGCTGCGGGCGCTGCTGGACGCCGCGTCCGCGGATCCGGCAGCGGCCGACCGTGAGAGCTGATCCGTGGGCTTCTTCGTCTTCCTCCCGCTCATCCTGCCGCTGACCGCGGTGCCGATCGCCCGGCTGACCGAGCAGCACCTGCACCCCCGCGGTGCGACCCGGCTGATGACCGTGATCAGCGCCGTGATGGCGGTGTGCAGCGTGCTCTGCCTGGGCCTGATCGGCGTGGTGGGCACCGCGCAGATCCCGGGCAACCCGCTGCCGGACAGCTGGTCGGACCCGGTGGTGCGGCACGCGCTGCCGTACCACGAGACGGTCGGCACGGCCGCGATGTGGCTGCTGGTGCTGGTCGCCTTCACCTGCTGCCGGACGGTCCTGCGGCACCTGCGGGTCCGCTCCCGGGCCCGGCGGGCACTGACCGGGCTGCCCGAGGGGCCGGCCGGGGAGGAGGGTCTCGCGGTGCTGCCGGACCGCAGCCCGTACGCCTACGCGCTGCCCGGCTCGCCCGGGCGGGTGGTGGTCTCCACCGCGATGCTGGACGGCCTGGCCGAGGACGAGCGGGAGGCGTTGGTGGCGCACGAGCGGGCGCACCTGCGCCACCGCCACCACCGCTACCTGCTGACCACCCAGCTCGCCGCCTGCGTCAACCCCTTCCTGCGGCCGCTCCAGGCGGCGGTGGAGTTCAGCGCGGAGCGGTGGGCGGACGAGGAGTCGGCCCAGGTGGTCGGGGACCGGCGGATCACCGCCCGGGCGGTGGCCCGTGCGGCCCTGGTCTCGCACGCCGCCCCGGCGCCGGGCTTCGCGGCCTTCGCCGCCCCGGCCGCCGCCCAGCCCGGCCCGGTGCCGCGCCGGGTGGCGGCGCTGCTCGGCCCGGTGCCGACGGCCCGCAACTGGCCGCCGGCCAAGACCCCGGCGGGCCTGGCGGCGATGGTCGCCGCAGTCGGTACGGCGGCCTCGGCGCTGTGCGCGCTCAACGCGGCGGTGGCCCTGCTGGTGGTGCTGAAGGCCGTCACTCCCCTGTAGGGCCCGGGTCCGGACGATCATCGTGCCGGTGCCGCCCAGCCGCTTCGTCGGGCACGTCACCACGCGCCCGAGCCGGCCGGGCCGAGCGCCGCTCAGTCCTCGACGCTCCGACGGAGCTTGCGGAACTCGGCGGCCAGCGCGTCCAGGGTGTAGTGGGCGTTGAGGCCGCTCGGGTTGGGCAGGACCCACACCTCGGTGTCGCCGATGCCCTCCGGCTGGCGGCCGATCGTGGCCTGCCGCTTGCCGAAGGCCGTCCGGTAGGCGCCGATGCCGAGCACCGCGAGGACGCGGGGCCGCAGCAGCAGCACGCGTTCGCGCAGCGCAGCGCCGCCCGCGCGCAGCTCCTCGGCGGTGAGCTCGTCCGCCTTGGCGGTGGTGCGCGGGACGACGTTGGTGATGCCGAGGCCGAGGGCGGGCAGCTCGCCCTGCTCGTCCGGGCGGTACTGGCGCCCGGTGAAGCCGGAGCGGTGCAGGGCGGGCCAGAACCGGTTGCCCGGGCGGGCGAAGTGGTGCCCGGTGGCGCCGGACCACAGGCCCGGGTTGATGCCGCAGAACAGCACCCGCAGCCCGGGCCCGGTGACGTCCGGAATGACGGTGTCCTGGGCGGCCAGCAGCTGCTCGGGGGTCGGCTTCATCGGTGGCGGTGTCGGCTTCACCCGGCCAAGTCTGCCGTGGCCGCCGCCCGCGCCGTGCGGCGGTCGCGCAGCACGCGCAGGCCGAGGACCACCACGGCCGCGTACGTCCAGCCGATGAGGACGTCGACGATGAAGTGCTCGGCGCCGTAGACCAGGGTCAACGCCATCGCGAGCGGATAGGCGACCAGCAGCGCCCGCAGCTTGCGCCCGGCGGTCGGCCAGAACAGGAACAGCAGCATCGCCGGGTAGGCGGAGTGCAGCGAGGGCATCGCGGCGACGTCGTTGGCGAACTGACTGCCGTTCTCCAGCAGCGAGTCGGCCTGCGGCAGGCCCATGGTGGAGATGGTCTCCCAGACCACCCGGTGCAGCGGCGGCAGGTCGCCCTGCTGGGCGACCAGCCACGGCGGGTCGGCCGGGTAGAGCAGGTAGGTGGCGAAGCCCGCGAAGGTCAGCGTGAAGTAGCAGGCGAGCAGCTGCCGGAAGCGCTCGTGGGCGCGCCGCCAGAGCACGGCGAGCAGGACGAAGACCACGAGGAAGTGGGAGAGGTAGACGGCCGTCGCCGCGTAGTCGTACCAGTGCGGTGAGCCCGGGGCGTAGAGCGCGTGCTGGAGCCGTACGGTCCAGGTCTCGCCGGAGCCGAGCACCTCGTCGGCGCGCAGCTGGGGCAGCCAGTGCGGGGCCCAGGGGGTGTGGGCGCCGTAGCCGCGCAGCAGGGAGTAGACCCAGACCACGGCCATCACCGGGACCCAGTCGCGCAGCACCAGGAGGAAGCCGAGCCGGCCGTGGCCGCTGTGGACGGCGGCGGTCAGCAGGGCGCCGATCAGCCAGAGGAACACCACGTCGTTGGCGAAGGCCATGCCCTGGGTGGTCAGGAACCAGACGAAGGCGGTCAGGTAGGCCGGCCAGGCCAGCATCCGCAGTCTCGACAGTCCGGTCAGGCGGTCGCGGTCGGTCACGGGGCGCAGTCGTCCGGCCCGCACCGGGGGCGGTGGGGCCGGGCTGAGCAGCTTCGTCATGCTCACCGAAACTAGCAACGGAAGCTTGAAGGACTCTGGGTGAAGTATGACCGGCCCGTAAGAAAATCCCGCGGTCGGGTCAAATCCGGCCGGGCAAAGGTCCCGAAACCGGGCGGACGGGGCAGGCGGCGCCTGCGGGTCAGGCCACGGTGCCGAGTTCGTGCGGGGTGTTGTTGAAGCGCCGCCCGCCACTCGCGGTGACGGTCACGATGTCCTCGATCCGCACCCCGAACCGGCCCGGCAGGTAGACGCCCGGCTCGATCGAGAAGCACATGCCGGGCACCAGCGGCCGCTCCTCGCCCTCGACCAGGTACGGCGGCTCGTGGGTGGTGATGCCGATGCCGTGGCCGGTGCGGTGGACGAAGTACTCGCCGTAGCCGCCCTCGGTGATCACCCGGCGGGCGATCCGGTCGATCTCCTGGCAGGTCACCCCGGGCCGGACCGCCTCGAAGGCGGTCTGCTGGGCGAGCCGGACCAGGTCGTGCACCCTCCGCACCTCGTCCGGGACGTCCGGGCCGACGTGCACGGTGCGGGCGGTGTCGGAGCAGTAGCCGTCCTTGAGGCCGCCGAAGTCCAGCACCACGGTGTCGCCGACGCGGATGATCCGGTCCCCGGCCTCGTGGTGCGGGTCGGCGCCGTTGGGGCCGGAGCCGACGACGGTGAAGTCGACCTGGCTGTGGCCGTACTGGATGAGCAGCGCGCCGAGGTCGGCGGCCACGTCGGTCTCCCGGCGGCCGGCGAAGGCGACCTCCAGGATGCCCCGGTAGGCGGCGTCCGCGGCGCCGCCGGCGGCGGCCAGCCGTGCCAGTTCCTCGGGCTCCTTGACCGCGCGCAGCATCGGCAGGGTCTCGGTGAGCGAGGTGAAGGCGGTTCCGGGCAGCGCGGACTGGAGGCCGAGCAGGTGCACCGCCCAGGCGTCGTCGGAGATGCCGTACCGCCCGGCCGGGTCGAACAGCGGGCCGGCGGTGACGTACGGGTCCTCGCCGTCGGACCAGTCGATCAGGTCGACGGCCGGGGCACCGACCGCCTTCTCGGCGTCCGGCCGCGCCAGCTTGGGGACGACCAGCGCGGGCCGGCGCCCGGCGGTGAGGACGAGGGCGGTGAGCCGCTCGGTGATCGCGGTGGGCTGGTAGCCGCACAGGTAGGTCAGGTGGGGGCCGGGGGCGACCACCAGGCCGGCCAGCCCGGCGGCCGCCGCCTCGGCGGTGGCCCGGCTCATCCGGGCGGTGTGGTCCTCGGTGGTGAACGGACGGGGCACGGTTCTTCCCTCCTCGGGGCCGGACGGACTGCTTTCTTGGGCTTCCTTCGACGTCCCTCGACGCTCTCCGGAATCCTTCGACCGCACCGGGGTCAGTGGTTGTCGGCGCCCTTCGTCCAGCGCCGGGGGACCGGGACGCCGGTCCGGTGCGGCATCGCGATCGTGATCACGGTGTACGGGCCGCCGTCGGCCGGGGGGTTCACCGCGTACGCGACGGTCGAGGCCACGTACGCCGGCAGCGACGGCAGTAGGAGATCGTCATCGAGAGGTGGCGGGGCCGGCGGTCCCTTCAGGACCGGGCGGGGGTGTGTCCGTGGAACTCATCGGGTCCTCCGGTACGGCCCGATCGGCTGCGCGGGCGCCGCCCGGAGGGGCTCCGGTGGCGGCGGGCCGTACCCGGCCAGTTCACCCGGTTGCCGTGACCCGCGCATGCGGCGTACGGCCGTGCGGGTGACCGACGGTCAGCCGTTCGTCGCCGCCGCGGTGGCGGTGGGCCAGGCGGCGCCGCGCAGCGTGCGGCTCGCGGTCGCGGGCAGCAGCGCGGCGGCGAGCACCCCGGCGATCGGGGCCAGGGCGACGGCGGGGGAGAGGTGGTCCAGCAGCAGGCCGGCGGCGAAGGCCCCGGCGGGCATCCCGGCGGTCAGCAGCGTCACGGTCGCGGCGATCACCCGGCCGCGCAGTTCGTCCGGCACCTGACGGAAGACCAGCAGGTCGAGCATCACCCGCAGGGCCGGGGCACCCGCGCCGACCACGAACAGCGCGACGAAGACGGTGACCGCCCCGCCGGGCAGCAGTGGCGCCAGCGGCACCGGCACGGCGGTCCAGGCCACGGCCAGCAGCAGCACGCCGGGGCCCGCCAGCCGGTGCAACCGGGAGACCAGCAGCGTCCCCGCCAGCGCCCCGACCGCCTCGCCGGCCAGTGCCAGGCCGATCCCGCCGCTGCCGGTGCCGTGCTCGCGCAGCAGCACCATGACGGGCAGCAGCAACGCGGCCCCGGTCAGGTTGAGCACCAGCAGCACGGCCAGGGCGGGGCGCAGCAGCGGGGAGGCGGCGAGGATGCGGAAGCCGGCCAGCGCGCCGCCCTTCTCCCGCTGCCGCGGTGCGGCCGGGCTGGGGAAGCGCACCAGCAGCGCGGACACCAGTGAGACCAGGGAAGCGAACGCGGCGCCCAGGAAGGGCACCGAGCGACCGAGCCCGAACAGGAACCCGGCCAGCGGCGGACCGGCCAGCGCGGCGCCGCTCATCCGGGCCTCGTCCTGGGCGAGCGCCTGCGGCAGCTGCTCCGGCGCGACCACCGAACGCAGTGCCAGCAGCCGGATCGGGCCGGTGTAGGCGACGGTCGCGCCGATCACGGCGGCGACCACCAGGAGGTGGACCAGGGACGGCCGGCCGAGGGCGAGCGCCGCCGGGACGCTGGCGAAGGCCAGCAGTCGGGCGGTGTCGGCGACGAGCAGCACCCGGCGGCGGTCCCGCCGGTCGGCGATCACGCCGCCGTGGACGCCGAGCAGCAGGGTGGTGGCCATCTCGACCGCGCCGAAGGCCCCGGCGGCGGTGGCGGAGCCGGTGAGTGCGAGCACCAGCAGGGGGAAGGCGGTCTCGCCGATCCGCATGCCGAGGGTCGCGCAGGACTGGCCGGTCCACAGGGCCTGGAAGCGCAGGTTGCGCCGCAGCGGTACGGGCGGCGGAGCGTCGGCCTTCCCGTCGTCCGGCGCATGCCCGTCCGGCGCGTGCCCGTCCGTTGCCTGCCCGTCCGTCGCCGTGGTGTGCCCCGTCACGTCCGACCCCCATCGCTCGCACCGCCGTCACCGTTCACGTATGCGTGAATGATGACGCCTATATGAGCGATTGCGCAAGGGTGAGCGCTCACCGGAAGGTGATTGCGTGCGGAGCGGTCGATCTGCGAGGGTGGGCCCGTGGCCGAGTACGAACGGGAACCCGCCGACGGGGACGAGCAGCAGCAGCCCACCGCCTGGGTCAAGGAGCGCCAGGTGGGCGACGTCGCCGTGCTCAAGGCGCTGGCCGACCCGCTGCGCCTGGCCATCCTCGGCGCGCTGAAGACCGCCGACGACCGCCCGCTGACCGCCAAGGAGCTCGCCGCCGAGCTCGGCGAACCGCAGACCAAGCTCTACCGGCACATCAAACAGCTGGAGAAGGCCGGGCTGATCCTGGTGGCCGGCACCCGGCTGGTGTCGGGCATCGTGGAGAGCCGCTACCAGGTCGCCCAGGACTCCATCCGGCTCGCCCCGGAGATGTTCAGTGCCGACTCCCCGGCCCGCTTCGAGGCGTACGACGCCATGCTGGCCGCGCTCGACCGGGTCCGCGGCGAGTTCCGCGCCCACCTCGCCGACGGGCGGCTGGACTTCGGCCTCCCGCAGGGCGATTCGGGTACGCCGTCCGGTCTGTTCGCGGACTTCGCGCTGCGGCTCGAACCGGCGCGGCTGGCCCGGCTGCAGGCCCGGCTCAAGGAACTCCTCGACGAGCTGACGGCGGAAGGTCCGAGTACGGCCGATGACGCCGTGGACGTGACCCTCTTCACCCTGCTCTACGGCCTCCGGCCGGGCACGGAATCATAAATTCCGCGCCGACTGTCGGTGCGGTGGGACAGCATGTCCCGCATGTCGTATGAACTCCAGGCGCTGGTGGGCATGTTGGAGCTGATGGCGGTGGCGGCCGCGGAGGTGCCGGCGGCCCGGGTGGTGCCACTGGCCCAGGGGCTGGCGCTGATCCCGGTCACCGCCGCCGTGCTGTCCGCCCTCCAGGGTGACGCGGCCGTGCACAAGCCCGGCGGCGGGGCGGGATTCGGCTGGCACTCGGACGGCTTCGAACTCCGGCTCGCCGCCTGGTCGAAGGCCGGCCCGATCGCCTGCGTCGAGGCCGAGTACTTCGGCGGCGTCGGCACCCAGCGCGCCGCCGTCTGGTCGGACGGCCGGGTCGTCCTCGGGCCGCTCACCAGCGACGAGTCCGAGCCCTGGCCGGCCGAGGGCACCCCGATCTCCCGGGCCCTGCGATGGCTCGGCGGGTACGTCGAGCCGGGGCGGGTGGACGAGTTCGGCTCGGTCGGGCTGGGGGCGCACCGCAGCACGGCGGGCTGGGCGACCGGCTGAGGCCGCGGGAGCCGACGACGGGTCAAGGTGCGACGCGCCGCCGTTCGGCGTACCTGCGGTGGCTGGGTCCTGACGGCGACCGCACGGTGTGGGGCAGGCGATCCCGCCTGACTCGCACCGAGAGGAAGCGGTACTCATGCGCGCCGCCCGGATGTCCGCCGCGCTGAGCGCAGCGCTCGCGCTGACCATGGTCGCCACGGCGTCCGCCACTGCCGACCGTGCAGCCGCGGCCCCACGCACCACCGTCTCGGCCCCGGTCCCCGCCGTCGCCCCAGCCGACGATCCGGCGCTGCCCGCGCTGCCCGCGCTGCCCGCACTGCCCGCCGTCCCGAGCATCCCCACGCTTTCCGCCGCCTCGGCCACGTCGGATCCCAGCGCGGCCCTCGGGGCGCTCGACGACGTCGTCAAGCTGGTCACAGGCCTGCTCGCCAAGGTGACCTCCGCCGTCCCCGGCCTCGGTGGCGCCGTCCAGTAGCTCCTCGCCGCCCTGCAGAACATCCTGCCGGGCCTGACCGGCCAACTCGCCTCCGTGGCGCCGCCGGTGGCCGCGCCGGCCACCGTCCGGTCTCCCCGGCTCGGCGCTCGCGGGTCTCCAGGAGCGGATCGACGCCCTGCGCACCCAGGCGCAGGCCCTGACCACCGCCGTCCGACCCCGGCCCACCGCCGGCTGACCCGCCCCGCCGAAGCGCACGGCTCCGCTCCCGAACCGGGCGCGGAGCCGTTTCGTCGCCAGGACAGCGTCCTGCAGATCTTCCTGTCGGAGCGTCAGATTGGAGCAGATCTTCAGGCCGATCGAACAAGTGGATCTAGCTTTTCCGTTCTGGACGCACTACGGTCGTGAGCATGCCGGGCTCCGAACAGCCCGGCCAGGGTGGCGATTTCCGAGGTTCACGGGGGAACTTCCATGGCATCCGGCCGTACGGTGGGTTACTTCGCGCTGCGCTCCGTCGGCTGGCTGGTGGACAACCTCCTGGTCTTCGGGATCCCGTTGCTCTGCTACCGGGTGACCGGAGGGCTCACCTGGTCGGGACTCGCCGTGGTGCTGACCTGGACGCCCCGACTGCTCTCGCTCGCCGGAGCCGGCTACCTGGTGGACCGGCTGTCCATCCGTCAGATCTTCGTGGTCAGCGACGCGGGACGGCTCGCCCTGGCCGCGGTCTGCTGCCTGCTGCTTCTGGCCCGGCCGAGCACGGCGGTGCCCGTGGTGCTGGTCTTCGGCATGCTGTCCGGCGCGTTCTTCGAGCAGACCTTCGTCGCAGGTGAGAAGGCCGGCAGGCTGCTCACCCCGCCGGAGCGGGCGGCCCGCACCCAGTCGGTGCTGACCGGACTGGAACAGGCCGCCATCATCGCGGGCCCGGCCCTCGGCGGACTGCTGCTGCTGTTCCCGCCGGTGGTGTTCGTCGCCACCGCGGGCGCCGGCTACGCGGTCAGCCTCCTGCTCGCCCTGACGCTGCCCGCCGGCAAGGCCGACCCGGACGCGGCACCCTCCCCGCTGGCCGGCCTGCGCCGGACCGTACGGGATCCGGTGCTGCGTCGGGTCGTGCTGCTGACCATGGGGCTGAACTACCTGCTCAGCCTGTTGATCGGCAGCGCGCCAGCCCTGGTCGCGACCAGGTTCGGGGTCTCGGAGAGCGCGCTCGGCTTCGTCTACTCCGCGGCCGGTGTCGCCTCCATCGCGGTGGTCGGCATCGCGCCCTGGCTGATCGGGCGGCTCGGGCTGTGGCGCTACGGCATCGGCATCGCCGTCGTCTCGGCCCTGGTGTGCCTGGGGCTGTCCGCGGCCCCGGACCTGGCGCTGTTCGGCGTCGCCCTCGGGGTGTTCCTGGCCCTGGACTCGCTGTTCAGCGTCTACATGCGCACCACCCGCGCCGAGCGGGTGCCGACCGAGGAGTACGGCAGCGCGGTCGCCGCCTTCGGCCTGCTGCTGGTGGCGCCGATGCCCGTCGCCGGGGCCACCCTCGCGCTGGCCGGCTCGTCCGTCGATCCGGCCGTGCTGCTGCGGGCCGCCGCTGTCGGAGCGCTGGTGCTGACCCTCGCGCTGCTGCCCGGGCTGGCCCGGGCCGGCCGCCCCACCCCGGCTACCAACCCCCACCACCCTCACCACCACGGCGCCGAGCCGGCGCCCGTGGCCCAAGAACGGGAAGACATAGCACGATGACCAAGCATTCCGATCGGCGCATCCTGGTGATCGAAGCCCTCTCCGGGGGTGTGCTGCTGGTCGAGGCCGCCCTGGAACTGGGGATCGGCGTCGTGGTCGCCAGCGCGGACACCGAGGACCGGGTGATGCCCGCGCACCTGCGCGACCGCATCGACGAACTGGTGACCGTCGAGACCAACGACCTGCCCGCACTGCTCGCCGCCGTCCGCGAGGTGCACGAGCGCCTGCCGCTGTCCGCGGTCTTCCCCGGCTGCGACGTCTACGTCCCCAATGCCGCGCACCTCGCCGCCGAGCTCGGGCTGACCGGCCTGGACGTGCGGACGGTGGAGCAGGTCCGGGACAAGACCCGGATGCGCGAGGCGGTCGAGGCCGCCGGGCTGCGCAGCCCGCGCTTCCTGGAGGTGACCTCCGACGAGCACCTCCCGAAGGCCGCCGAGCACACCGGATTCCCGTGCGTGGTCAAGCCGGTGGACCAGTCGGGCAGCCTCCACGTGTCCGTCGTCCACGACCTGGACGAGCTGACCGCGGCCTACCGCCGGCTCAGCACCGACACCTTCGTCGACCTCGGCCGTCCCATGATCGAGCGGGCCCTGGTCGAGGAGTACCTCGACGGACCGGAGTACAGCGTCGAGGGCTACGTCCTCGACGGCGTCACCACCGTGGTCGCGGTGACCGAGAAGTTCCTCGCCCCGGAGCCGTACTTCGCCGAGGTCGGCCACCAGCTGCCGGCCGCCCTCCCGGCCGGGGTGTCGGCCGCGATCGAGGAGTACGTGCAGGGCGTGGTGCGGGCGGTCAACCTGACCGTCGGCCCGTTCCACTGCGAGCTGCGGCTCACCGCCGGGGGCCCGGCCCTGGTGGAGATCGGTGCCCGGATGGGCGGCGACCGGATCGCCGAGCTGGCCGAACTCGCCACCGGCGTCAGCCTGCCCAGGGTCTGGCTGGCGGCCCTGCTCGGCCTCGCCCCGCAGGAGACCGGGGCGTTCGGCGAGCCGGTCGCGGCCGTCGCCGGGATCCACTTCTTCACCGCCCCCGGCGAGACCCGCTTCGAGCGGGCCACCGGCCTGGGCGAGGCGGGGGCCCTGCCGGGCGTGCGGGAGGTCCGGCTCGACCTCGCGCCGGGCGACCCGATCCACCCGCACCTGGACGACTTCCGCTGCCGGCTCGGCCAGGCGGTCTTCACCGCCGACTCCCCGGAGGCCGCCGCCGAGCTGCGGAGCACGCTCGACACGACCGTCCGGATCAACCCCCGGGCGGAGGAGGAACGGTGAGCGAACTCCTCGACTACCTGGCGGTCGGCGCCGGCCCGGCCAACCTCAGCCTGGCCGCCCAGGCCGACGCCCACCCGGACACCAAGGGGCTGCACCTCGACCGCCGGGAGGGACCGGCCTGGCACCCCGGCCTGCTGCTGCCGGACGCGACGCTGCAGAACTCCCCGTTCAAGGACCTGGTCACGCCGGTCGACCCGACCAGCCGGTTCTCCTTCCTGGCCTTCCTCGCCGCCAAGGAGCGCTTCTACCAGTTCCTGACCGCCCGCTTCCCGGCCGTCCACCGCGCCGAGTTCAACCAGTACCTGGCGTGGGCGGCGGAGCAGCTGGGCGACACCGTGCGCTACGGCCACGAGGTGACGGACGTCCACTTCCGCGGCGACCACTTCGAGGCGGTCACCTCCCGGGGCACCTTCCGCTCCCGGCACCTCGTCCTCGGCGCGGGCCCGCAGCCGTACCTGCCGCCGGTGCTGGAGGGCAGGACCGGGCCGGCCGTCTTCCACTCCAGCGAGTTCGTGCAGCACGCCGAGGCGCTGGCCGGCCGCCGGGTCGCGGTGGTCGGCGGCGGGCAGAGCGGCGCCGAGATCGTCCGCCACCTGCTGGTCGGCCAGGCCCGGCCGGAGCGGATCACCTGGGTGAGCCGCCGGCCCGGCTTCCTTCCGCTGGACGAGTCGGCCTTCACCAACGACCTGTACCTGCCGGAGGCCGCCCGGGACTTCTTCGGGCGTCCGAAGGAGCAGCGCGCCGCCCTGCTGGCCGAGCAGAAGTACGCCAGCGACGGGGTCAACGAAGGCCTGCTGGCCGAGCTGTACCGGCTCATCTACCTGGCCAGCCACGTCGAGGGACGGCCCGAGCTGGTCCGGCTGCTGCCCGGCAGCGAGGTCGCCGGACTCACCGAGGAGGCCGACGGGCTGCGCCTGACGCTCAAGTCCGCGGAGGACGAGACGCGGGTGGACTGCGACGCGGTCGTCCTGGCCACCGGCTACGTCCAGCGGCTGCCGCAGTGCCTGGGCACGCTGGCCGGCCGGCTGCGGCTGGAGGACGGGCTCCCGGTCGTCCGGGAGGACTACTCGGTGGAGTGGGACGGGCCCGACGAGCACCGGATCTACCTGCAGAACGGCGCCCGGCACGCGTTCGGCATCACCGATCCCAACCTCGGCCTGCTCGCCTGGCGCAGCCGGGTGATCCTCGACAGCATCCGTACGAACGGGGGCTCCTGACGATGAATGAGACTTCGACTGTGGAGACGGCCGCGGGCTACCGCTCCGTCGAGATCCGCTACCTCGCGCCCGACGTCGACGAGACCGGCACCTCCAGTCTGGAGGCCGACCTCGGCGCCGCCGAGGTCCTCGCGGCCGTCGGCCGGGTGCCGGTCGAGATGGCGGTGTTCACCGTCCCCCCGCACTCGGCCACCATGGCCGACAGCCACGCCTCGCAGGAGCTGTGGCTGGTGCAGCGCGGACACGGGGTGATCACCTGTGGCGGCCGGGAGTACCAGGCCGGCCCGGGCGGGCTGTTCGCGCTGCCCGGCGGCGAGGTGCACCGGCTGCACACCGCGGACGAGGAGATGACCGTGCTCTCGATCTGGTGGCGGGGGTCCGAGGCATGACCGGCAGGGTGTACGACCTGGCGGTGATCGGCACCGGCATCGTCGGCGCGACCGCCGTCGGCCTGGCCGCGCTGCGCCACCCCGGGGCCTCCGTGGTCGCGGTCTGCGCGGGCGCCGTCCACGACGGCTCGACCGTCCGCTCGCTCGCGGTGGACATTCCGGCCGGGCGGACCGAGGAGCAGCGGGCGCTGGCCCGCCGCAGCCTGGATCTTCGGTCGGAACTGGCCGCGCTCGCACCGGCGTTGAACGCCGAGTCCCGGCCCTCGTACTGGGTGCTGCCGGCCGGCGGCGCCGCGGAGGTCGACAACCAGCTGGTCGGTGACGCGCTGGCGCCCTGTGGGCCGGAGCAGCAGGAGGCGCTGCGGGCGGTGTTCGGCGGTGCGGTCGGCGCCGCGGGCACCGAACTGCGGTGCTCGGCCGAGGCGACGCTGTCCGAACCGGCCACCGCCGTCGAGCAGTTGCTCCGGCCGCTCGGCGATGGCCCGGACCGCGACCTGGTCGAGGGCTTCGCGGTGCGCGCCATCGAGCCCTGCGCCGACGGCTACCGGCTGGTCGCCGAGGACGGCGGGGAGCTGACCGCCCGCCGGGTGCTGGCCGCGCCCGGCGCCGCAGCCCTGACCGGGCCGTTCGCCGCGACGGCCGAGCGGCACGGCGCCCGGACCAAGAAGATCGTCGCCTACCGGCTGCGCGGCGGCGGGCCCGGCGCGCACCGCCCGCTGCTGGTGCTGGACGAGCCGGACGCCTTCCTGCTGCCGGTCGGCCCGGACCGGGACTGGTGCTACAGCATCACCAGCACCGACTGGGACTGCCCGCCCGAGCGCGCCCTGCTGGCGCCGAACCCGGCCGACCGGGCGCTGGCCGAGGCCGTCCTCTCCGAGCAGCTCCCCGGATTCCAGCCCGAGTTCACCGGCTGCCGGACCGGCGTCGACCTCTACCTCCCGGACTTCGCCCCGCTCGTCACCCCGCTGGACGGCCCGGACGGCGCCGCCCTGGACGGCACCGTCCTGGTGACCGGCGGCGCGGGCTCCGGCTTCCGCCTCGCCCCGGGCATGGCCGAGGCCGCACTCGCCCTGCTGGGCCTCGACTGACCTCCCGACAGCCCCTGAGGACCACCATGCGAACCGACCACACCCCCCGCCACTACCTGCTCGTCCCCCCGGAGCCGACCCCCAACGGGCACCTGCACCTGGGCCACATCGCCGGCCCGTTCCTTCGGGTGGACGCGCTCGCCCGCTTCCTGCGGATGCGCGGCGACCGCCCGGCGATCATGACCGGCACCGACGCGTACGAGCCCTGGGTCGCCATGAAGGCCCGGGTCGACGGCGTCACCCCGGACGAGATCGTCGCCCGCTACCACGAGGTCATGCAGGCCGACCTCGCCGCGCTGCGGATCGGCATGGACGAGTTCGTCAACCCCGCCGAGGAGCCCTGGCACGGCCTGTTCCAGCGCGAGATCGACTCCACCGTGGCCCAGCTGGACGCCCGCGGCGCGGTGAGCACGCTGACCGAGAAGGTCCCGTACGAGCCGACCGGCGGCCGGTTCGTGGTCGGCCCGCTGCTGCTGGGCCGCTGCCCGGACTGCGGCACCGAGGTGGCGAGCTACTTCTGCGAGGGCTGCGGCGCGCACTTCCGCCCGGAGGAGGTGGTCGACCCGCGTCCGCGGCTGGCCACCGACGCCGGGTGGCAGTGGCGGCAGATCCGCACCCGCTTTCTGCACACCGCCGGACTGGCCGAGCTGGAGCCCGAGTTCGACCGCCTCGACCTCGCCGAGCGCTACCGGTCGACGGTCCGGGCGCTGCTCGGCCGGGGCGGTGCCACCATCCGGCTCAGCGTCCCCGAGACGTGGGGGATGGCGCTGGCCGGGGGCGAGGACGGCGTCCCGTCCAGCCTGTTCTCGTACACCGGCGGCTTCATGTTCGCCCGGCTGCTCGGCGAGATCCACCGGCAGCGGATCGGTGCCGAGGCCAACTCCTTCTCGCCCGCCTCCGACGTGGTCACCGTGACCAGCCTCGGCTGCGACAACGTGGTGTCCGCGCTGATCTGCATCAACGCCGTCGCCCTGGTGCACGGGGACACCCGGCCCTACGACCGGGTGCTGATCAACGAGTTCTACCAGCTGGCGGGGGAGAAGTTCTCGACCAGCCGCCGGCACGCGATCACCGCCTCGGCCGTCGCCGCCGTCCGCGGCCTGTCCCCGGACGCCGTGCGCTACCACCTCGCGCTGGTCAACCCCGAGACCGCCCGGACCAGCTTCGAGCCCAAGGAGTTCCTGGACACCGTCAACCAGCGGCTGGCCGGCGCCCTGGAGGACCGGATCGCCGCGGCCTGGGAGCGGCTGCCGGCCGAGCCGGCCGCGATCCCCGGACCGGTGCTGGCCGCGCTCGACGAGCACCTGGACCGGCTGGAGGGCGCGCTGGACGCCCCGACCGTGCGGATGGCCGAGGCCGGCGCGGTGCTGGACTCCTGGATCGACGCCTTCCCGGGCGCCCGTTGCGAGCCCGACCAGGGCTACTGGTGGCTCAAGGGGCTGGCCCTGCTGGCCTTCCCGATCATGCCGGACTTCGGCGCCGAACTGTGGCGTCGGCTCGGCGGTTCCGGCGACCCGCGGTTCGCCGCCTTCCCCGAGCACCCGGCCCCGGCGGCCGCCGAGCACCGGCGGTGGTTCACCCCGGTCACCGCGGCCGACTTCGCCGCCTGCCTGCCGGAAACCCTGAGCTGACACCCACCACCCTTCGGAGTACCCGCGTGCCTTCGCCCGAACAGCCGCACTACCTGGTCGTCAACCGGTACGACGACGAGGACGCCGAGTACCGGCGGTACTGCGCCGGCCAGCCCTGCGACCTCTCGGTCGTCACCACGCCCGACGGCGTCCCCGCGCTCGGCCCGATCGAGCCCGGGCGCGTGGTCACCGTGCCCGACCTGGAGTTCGCCACCGTCCTGGCGGCCGCCCGGGAGCTGGAGCGTCGGCACGGCGCCTTCGACGGCGTGGTCGGCCTGTCGGAGTACGACGTGCTGACCGCCGCGCGGGTGCGCGAGGCGCTCGGGGCCCCCGGGCCTTCCGCCGACCTGGTGCGGGCGTTCAAGGACAAGGTGGTGATGAAGGAGCGGGTGGCCGCGGCCGGGCTGGCGGTGCCGCGGTTCGCCGCGCTGGCGGGCGGTGCCTCGGCCGTCGAGCTGGAGCGCGCGGTGGGGTTCCCGATGGTGCTCAAGCCGCGGGCCCGGGCCGGCTCCTCCGGGGTCCGGATCGTCCACGACTCCGCCGCCCTCGCGGCGGCGCTCGCGGAGACCGACGCCGAGGAGTACGAGTGCGAGGAGTACGTCTCCTCGGAGATCTACCACGTCGACGGGGTGCTCGCGGAGGGCCGCGAGCACTTCGTCAGCGTCTCCGGTTACGTCAACACCCCGCTGGAGTTCACCGAGGGCCGCCCGCTCGGCTCGGTCTTCCTGGACCCGGGCGCGCTGCGCGACGAACTCGCCGCCTTCGCCCTCGCCTGCGTCCGGGCGCTCGGCCTGGAGACCGGCTGCTTCCACCTGGAGGTGATCCGCCGGCCGAGCGGCGAGCCGGTCTTCCTGGAGGTCGGGATGCGCCCGGGCGGCGCCGAAGTCCCGTTCGTCCACCGGGAGGTGTACGGCATCGACCTGATGGCGGAGACCTTCCGCACGGTGCTCGGCCTCCCGCTGGAGTCGGCCGGCCGGGAGTTCGGCCACGCCGGCGCCGGCTGGGTCGTCATGCCCGAGCCCGCCGTCCGCCCCGCCCGGGTGGTGGGCCGCACCCCGATGAAGGGCGTGGTGCCGCAGGTGTACGCCGAGGTGCTCCCCGACCCGGGCGACGTGTACGACGGCACCGGCGGCTACTTCCACGTGCCGGGCCGCTTCCGGCTGGCCGGGCCGGACGAGCGGAGCCTGCGGGCCGCCGCCCGCCGGATCATGGCCGAGTACCGGCTGGACGTCGAACCGGCCGCGGCCCCGGTCCCCTCGTGACCAACCAAGTCCCGTGACCAACCAAGTCCAGCGATCACAAGAACAGTTGAGGAACCGCACGACCATGACCCCGCACCGCCGACACGACCCCGAGTTCCGCGCCTTCGCCAGCGACAACTACGCGGGCGTCCACCCCGAGGTGCTGGACGCGATCGCCGTCGCCAACGGCGGCCACCAGGTCAGCTACGGCGAGGACGTCTACACCGAGCACCTCCAGGAGGTGTTCCGCGGCCACTTCGGCCCGACCGCCCAGGTGTTCCCGGTGTTCAACGGCACCGGCGCCAACGTGGTCGCGCTCCAGGCGATGATGGACCGCCGCGACGCCCTGGTCTGCGCCGAGACCGCGCACGTCAACGTGGACGAGGGCGGTGCGCCGGAGGTGATGGCCGGCCTCAAGCTGCTCACCGTCCCGGCCTGGGACGGCAAGCTCACCCCCGAGCTGATCGACCGCCAGGCCTACGGCTTCGACAACGAGCACCGGGCCCGCCCCGCCGTCGTCTCGATCGCCCAGTCCACCGAGGTCGGCACCTGCTACACGCCCGAGGAGATCCGGGCGATCTGCGACCACGCGCACGGCCTCGGCATGAAGGTCTACCTCGACGGCGCCCGGCTGGCCAACGCCGCCGCCACCCTGGGCGTCCCGATGCGGGCCTTCACCACCGACGCCGGGGTGGACGCCTTCTCGCTCGGCGGCACCAAGAACGGGCTGCTGCTCGGCGAGGCGATCGTGGTGCTCGAACCGGACGCCGTCCAGGGCATGCGCTACCTGCGCAAGACCTCGATGCAGCTCGCCTCGAAGATGCGCTTCGTCTCGGTCCAGTTCGAGGCCCTGCTCGGCACCGACCTGTGGCTGCGCAGCGCCTCCCACGCCAACGCGATGACCCAGCGGCTCCTCGCGGCCGTCCGCGACCTGCCGGGCATCCGGATCGACCGCCCGGTCCAGGCCAACCAGATCTTCGCCGTCCTCCCGCCGGCCGTCACCGAGGCCCTGCAGAAGCGCTTCCGCTTCTACACCTGGGACGTCCAGATCGGCGAGGTCCGCTGGATGACCTCCTTCGACACCACCGAGGCCGACGTCGACGCCTTCGCCGCCGCCATCGCCGAGGAGCTCGCCGCCGCCTGCTGACCCTCCGCGCCGACGCGAACGGCCCCGCCCCCGAACCCGGGAGCGGGGCCGTGCCGTCGCGTCCCCGCGGACGGGGGAGCGGCGGGTCGACTAGCGGTAGTTCACGAACTGGATCGCGAAGTCCAGGTCCTTGCCCTTGAGCAGGGCCTGGACGGCCTGGAGGTCGTCGCGGCTCTTGGAGCTGACGCGCAGCTCGTCACCCTGGACCTGGGCCTTGACGCCCTTCGGGCCCTCATCCCGGATGATCTTCGCGACCTTCTTGGCATCCTCCGTGGTGATGCCCTCCTTGATGTCCGCGAAGATCTTGTACTCCTTGCCGGACAGCTGCGGCTCGGCGGCGTCCAGAGCCTTCAGCGAGAGGCCGCGCTTGACGAACTTCGTCTGCAGCACGTCCAGGATCGCCCGCACGCGCTCCTCGCCGTTGGCCTTCATCTCGATCTTCTCGCCGGAGCGCTTGATCTCGCCGCCCACGCCCTTGAAGTCGAAGCGGGTGGCGATCTCACGGGAGGTCTGGTTGATCGCGTTGTCGACCTCCTGCCACTCGACCTTCGAGACGATGTCGAAACTGGAGTCGGCCATGGGTGTTGGTCTCCTTGATGCTCTGGCTTCACTGGCACGGCCCGCCCCACCGGGCGCCCGCCGCCCAAGCCTATCCAGCGCCACCCCGGCCCCGCCCGTGACAGCCGCGCCGCGGTCCTTGATCGTCACGTGATCTATCGAGTGGCGGAGTACCCCCGGGGATCAGGTATGGTTTACCACGTCGAACGGGGCGAGAGCCCTGGGAGGCGAAAATCCTGGCTGGTTGCCCGAGCGGCCAAAGGGAGCAGACTGTAAATCTGTCGCGAAAGCTACGCAGGTTCGAACCCTGCACCAGCCACAGGATAGAGAAGGGCCCGTGAGCTGCGGAAACGCAGCCCACGGGCCCTTCTGTCATGGTCGAACTGTGATATTGATGTCTGGTTGTTTTGGGTGGTTTGTCTCACCTGGTTCCGCCCGGATCCCGCTGCTGACCAGGGCGTACGGACCAGCTACGGACCAGGATCCGGCGCCGGCGGCGCCGTGCGGTTCCGGTTGAGCCGCTTCGAGATCAACTCGTTCGCGTACTCGACGGTGCCGTGCAGGCACTTCGCGTAGACCCGGAGCATGACGGCGACGCTGTGCCCCGCGCGCCGGGCGACCTCGGTCGGGTCGACTCCGGAGTTCAGCCCGAGCGAGATCCCGGCGTGCCGCAGGTCGTACGGCCGCTTGCCGAGCTTCGTGGCGCAGTCGGCCGGCGACAGCACCTCGGCGCGGGCCCGCTGCCAGACCACCCCGTAGCCGCTCTCCTGCACCATCCCGCCCCGGGACGTCCGGAACAGCCGCCCGTCCGACGCGGCCCCGAAGGCGGCGACGTGCTCCCGCAGGATCGCCACCAGCTCGGGCGGGATCGGAACGCGACGGGTCGCCTTCTCGGCCCGGTGCTTCAGCCCGCGCTTGTCGTGCGACGTCCCGTCGTCCGTCCAGGACGAGCCGACCCGCGGCCGCGTCTCGTCCAGGACCACGTAGCCCCAGCCCTCGGCGGGCAGGTGGCAGCGGGCGAGCGTGAGGAACACAGCCTCGGCCGGCCGCAGCCAGCCGAAGTAGAGGCAGGCGAAGAAGGCCCGGAGGTGGGCGCCGCGCTTCCCTTGGCGTCCCACCGCCTCGATGAGCGCGGCGGCCTGGTCCTCGTTGACCACCAGGCCCGGGTCGACCTCCTCCTCGGACTCCGGCGGCTGCCACTGGACGGTCGGGAGGGGGTTGGCGGCCAGGTAGCCCTCCTCCACGGCGTAGCCGAAGAGGTGGCCGAGGATGCGGCGCTTGCGCAGGATCACCGAGGGAGCGGCCTTCTTGCCGTCCAGCTTCACCGCGAGGGCGTTCAGCAGGCGGCGCACCATCGGCGGCTCCTCGAAGGCGGTGACCGGCACCGACTGCTTCTGCACCCACGCCAAGGCCTTGGCCCAGTCTGCCGGCGGCTCCTCGGCCCACGCGTTCACGTTGAAGGCCCAGCTGTAGAGCGCCCGCCGGACGATCCGCTTGTCCGGCATGCCGGCCTTCGACTTCACCAGCTCGAACGTGACCGTGGCGAGGGCGTCGGCCCAGGTCGTGCGGGTCTTGGCAGGAGCACCCTCCCAACGGGCCTCGACGTACCGCCGGCCGAGCTCGTACCAGCTGATCTGCTTCTCCTTGCGGAGCTCGGAGAGCGGCAGGCCACGGTCGACGTCGAACGGCTGCCCGTCGCGGAGCGCGGAGATCAGCTCGGACTTCCGCCCGTCGGCCGCGGTCTTGGTCAGGAAGGACTCGGAGAACTCCCGCCCGGCGACGGTCCAGCGGACCATCCAGGGCGCGCGCCGGTCCGGGCGGTGCCGGTGGTCCCAGAACTTGACCTTGTACGAGGTGGCCATCAGGCGGCGACCTCGCAGGCTTCGAGCCACGCGTTCAGGTCGGCCCGGTCGACCCGGACCTGGCCGTTGGGGAGCTTGATGAGGCGCGGGGCCTTGCCCCGGGCGCGCATGCGGTAGAAGGCGGCGCGGGACATGCCGAGTTCGGCGAGCACGACGGGGAGCTTGAGCAGTTCGCGCTTGGGCATGGCGAAGTCTCCTGCTGGGGGTGTGAGTGAAGGTCGCGGAGTGTGGCGCGGGCGGGCGCGAGGGGCGGAAGCCGTCAGGGTTGTCAGGGCAACCCGGTGACCTGCGGAAACTGTGCCTGGCGAGATGTCAGGGGCTGTCAGGGCTGTCAGGGGATCTCAGGTATCCCTGACAGCCCTGACGTTCCCTGACCGGCCGTCCGGCGGCGTCTTGGCTGGTCAGGGCTTTGCCCTGACTTCCCTGACGGCTACCTGATCGTTTCCGCGCCTGTGGGAGTGCTCACGGCTGGATGAACGCGGTAGGTGATGGCCTGGGGGCGGCCGCGCCCGCCGTTGGCGGGCGGCTGGTCGGTGCGGAGCCAACCGTGCTGTTCGAGCAACTGCAGGGCAGGTTCGACGTCCGCGACCTTCTTGAACCTGCGGCTACTGGCGACGGCGTCGTGGGCCTTGATGTGCGTGCGGTGGGTGCCGTCCCGCTTCGGCCGCTGGAGCCACTGGAGGAGCGCGTGGGCGTCCTCGGTCGCGGGGTCGGCCGCGATGAGGTCGAAGACCGCGAGGGTGTGGGCGGTGAAGTACTCGGCGATCTCTGCGGCGCGGTCGACGGCGGCGGCCTGGACGGGTGCGCGCCAATCGCCGGCGACCTGGTCGCCGAGATGGAGGAGGATGGCGATCCGGGCGATGTGGCCGACGAGCTTTCCGGCCCAGTCCTTGATGTGGGCGAGCGGCTCGTCGGGGCGGAGCTGGACCTCGAACCTCTCCTGGAGCTTCTCCACGGCGAGGTCGGCGGCCTCGGTGAGCACCACGGTGACCGGCTCGTCCAGCGCAGTGAGCGTGCGCAGGAGAGCGGAAAGGCGCACGTCGTAGGTGGTGGCCACGGTGTCGGGGACGGGCGTCGTACGGATCTTCCGGTAGCCCAGGTTGGACGGCGGGAGCGAGTACAGGAACCGGGCCAGCAACCCCCGGTCCCGGGCCCCGGGAGCGGCGCCGAGCTCCTGGAGGACGGCCGGCTGCGGGGTGACGCCGATGGTGAGCGCGGGCTTGTCCACCGTGGGCTGCTCGCGGGTGATCCGGTCGGCTTGGAGGCGCTCACCCTTGTGCGCCTGGAGGAACACGCCCAGGTTCGGCTTGCTGCTGTAGCGGCCCACGATGCTGTCGAAGAGGTCGCCCTCGGGCGAGAGTGCGGCCAGGCAGCGGTGGACGCCGAGCTGGTGGGTGACGGTCTCGGGGGTGATGTCCCCGGAGAGGGTCAGCCGCGGGCTCGGCGGGACGGTGATCTCCTCCGCCAGCATCCGGGCCGCCGAGATCTCGACGACCAGGCGGGCACGGTCCAGGTCGGGGTTCTTGCGGGCCTTCGCCATGAGCGCCTCGACCTCGGCGAGCGCGGCCTCCTTGGCCGTCTCGGCCTCGATGATCCGGGCGCGGGCCTCGGCGCGGAGCTCGTCCTCGATCCGGTAGATCGGCGCGGTCATGAACGCGAACACGTCGGACTTCCGGCTGGCGGGGGGCATCGCGCACACCAGGTAGAGGTTCGACTGCTCGCGCCAGCCGGGCCGGATCTCCACGTTCACCCGCCCGCCGGCGGCGGTCGACAGCGCGGCCAGGGCCATGGTGGCCGCCATGTCGGGCGGGGTCTGCGTGAACTCGGCGACCGCCTCCACGTACGCGCCGACCCACTTCGGGAGCGCGTGCACCGGGAAGACCGGGAGCGCGCCGTGGGAACCGAGCGGAACGGGGTCGAGCCAGGTCTCGCCCGATGCGAGGTCGGCGAGGGCGGACAACGCGGCGGTGCGGACGGCCTCCAGGTCGGTCTGGTCGTCGCCGGCCATATGGGCGAGGCGGCTGGTGGCGGTGTTGATGCGGCGCCGTTCGGCGGCCACGCGCACGATCTCGGCGTAGTACTCGCCGTTGGCGGAGGTCGGGGTGGCCTCGACGCAGGCGTGCAGGTAGCCGGCTCCGCCGACGCGGGCCAAGTCACCCTGGGCGCGTAGCACTTCGGCCAGCAGCATCGGGTCCACCGGTCGATCCCCGTTCACCATGCGGGTGATGGCACGCCAGATCGTCTCGTGGGCCGGGTGGTAGAAGGCGCCGGGGTCGCCGAGCTGAGCGGCGAGCACGGGGACCTGGACGGGGTCGAGCAGGGCGGCGCCGATGACGGCCTGCTCGGCGGCCTTCACCTCGGCGGGTTCGGGCCGGAACGGGATCACGTTCGGGGCGTACTCGGTCACCGCTCGTCCTCCGTGGGGAGCTGGTGGTGGTCGAGCCAGGCGAACGCGGAGGTGGTCTGGGCGCGGTTGTAGACCTCGATGGCCGCGCCGGGGACGCTGCCGGGGTAGACGCGGGGTCCGACCAGGCTGGCGTACATGCGGGTGCCGTGGTGCACGCAGGCCTTGGCGGCGTCGCCGTGGCGGTCGACGACGGTCACGGCGTCGCGCGGGCCCTCGCAGGGGCTGGCGTCGGCGAGGTGGGTGGCCTCGCAGCGGGGCTGCGGCGAGGTGGTGTTTCCGGGCATGCTGGACCTCTGGTTCTGAGAGGAATCGGATTGGCCCCGCGGCAACCGCATGTCACCCGGCAAGGTCGGCGGTTGCTGCGGGGCTTCGTGCTGTGTCGGTCAGTCGTCCTCGGGGCCGCAGAGGCAGTTCTCGGGGGTGGCGCCCTGGCCGACCTGGCAGGCGCAGTAGATGAGTCCGAGCGGGGTCTCGACGGGCTCGCCACCGAAGCAGTGGTCGCACTCGCCCGGCGCCCAGTCGGCGGCGTCGAGGTCCTGGTCCATGAAGATCTCCTTCTGGTGATCGACTCCCCCTTCCGACGGGTGCCGGCGGAAGGGGGTAGGGCGGTAGGTAGGGGAGTGGTAGGGAGGGCGGTAGGGGCGCGCTGACCTGCGATTCCTACCGCCCTACCGCCACCCGGGAGGGGCCGCGGGAGCGGCCGGGGGAGCGGGGTCAGGCGGCGTCCTGGGCGACCGCCGGGACGGTGCCTGGGGCGGTCTCGGGAAGGGCGTCCACGGCCACCGCGAGGCGGTTGCGCTGGCGGCCGTTGAAGGTGAGCTTCTTGCCCTCCACCAGGGCCACCCCCAGGCCCTCCAGGTGGGCCCTGAGGTCGGGCAGCTGCCAGCCCCCGAAGAGGCCCCTCGCGTGGCCCTCCTCCAGCACGTGGGAGAGGTGGGCGGCGGTTCCCTGGTCGGACATCTGGGCGACGTACCGGATCAGGGCGTACAGGTCGGCGTCGGCGGGGGCGTCCTGGAGCTCGTCGGCCTGCTCCGCCTCGGCGGGCTCACCGGTCTCGGCCCGGTCGCCGGCCTTCGCCTTCTTCGCCTTGTCGGCGGCGCCCTCGGCACGCTTCTCGGCGTCGGCCATCGCGAGTTCGGCGGCGGCCGCGGTGTTGCCGGCCACGACGGCGACGACCACCCAGAGGACGAGCAGGACGGTGATCGTGGTCGGCGCGTACCGGGCGACGGGGCGGGCCAGGACGGGGGCGAAGAACAGGCCGAGGGCGAGCGCTCCTCCGACCTGCTGGCGGGTGACCTTGATGTCCTTGGCACGGGGCCGGATGGTCCGGATGATCAGGCGATTGCCCAGGCCGAACGCGGTGACCGACACGCCCGCGAGGTACTGGCGGGGCTTCATCAGGCCCCCACCAGGCCTTTGATGACGGAGCCGATCACGGTCAGCGGCAGCGCCCAGATTCCCCCGGCGGCGGCGTAGACGGACGGCACGGTCGCGCCGAGCACTGAGTCCTTGATCGGTGCCGGTTTGGTCCCGAACAGGACGAGGGTCAGGATCGCGGCGACCGCGCCGGCGCCGACGTTGCCGAACGCGGTGCTCTGCGAGGTGAAGGCGTGGGTCAGGCTCTCGCCGACCGTGCCCGGCGCCGAGAAGGCTTGACCCGCCCCGGCGGCGAAGATCCCGAAGACGATCATCAGCCAGGCGGTGTGCTCGTCCTTGTGCTTCTTGGCGAGCTTGCCCTGCTTGTCGGCCTTGCGACTGCCGAGGATGATCCACACGGCGATGGCCAGACAGAGGCCGCCGGATCCGAACGAGCCGAGCAACTGGGTGTCCATGGTGTCGATCTCCTGCGGTCAGTGGTGGCTGGTGGAGAGGAGGGTGATCAAGGGGGCCAGGCCGAGGGCACCGACCAGGGCGGAGGCGAACGGCACCCGCACGAGGATCAAGATGGTGAGGCCGGGGAAGCCGCGGACCTCGGAGACCCGGACGTGGCCCCACCCGCGCATGCGCAGGTCGACGAGCCAGGCGCCGGCCGCAGCGAGCGCGGCGACGGTCAGGGGCACGCGGGCGGCCAGCTGGACGGCGCCCATCTGGTAGCCGAGTACGGCGGAGGTGGTGGTGAGGATGCACCAGCGGCGGAACCGGCGGGCGCGCTCGGACTGGGGCTGACGCCACAGCACGGAAGCCCGGCGCTGCTCGACGAGCTGCTCGGCGCGGTGGCGGTCCTCGCGCTCGTCGGGGGTCTCCCCCTGCTCCCGGTACTTCTCCTCACGGTCCCTGCGGGCGCGTTCGGCCTGCTCCTCCGGCGTCTGACTGATCAGCAGGCGCAGGCTCTCGGCCACGGTCTGCAGGTCGTACCGCTCCTGGCCGGCCTCGACGGTGGCCTCGGGCTGGTCCTGGTCGTCGTCCTCGACGGCCTGGTCCTCGACCTCGTCGGCGGGACCGGTCGGCTCGGTCTTGCGGAGGCTGACCGGCTCGGGAGCCGGCTGGCTCCACGGGCCGCTCTTGCTCCACCACTTGGCGCCGGGAGGGCCACCGACGGTCGGTGGAACGGTAGGGGGAGGGGGGACGGTCATCGGTTCTCCTCCCGCCGGAGGAGCCACACGGCGATGCCGGCGCCGACCGCGAGGATCGGGTAGAGCAGGCTCAGGAGCCAGTCCATGGTCAGTTCTCCGAGTAGGGGCCCGGCCGGGGAGGCCAGGGCCGGGGAGTGTCAGGAGGAGCGCCACCAGGCGCGGACGGGGTTGGCCTCCAGGGCCGTGGTGCGGCGGGTCTTGGCGTCCATGGCGGCGTGGCCGGCGCGGTCCGCGTCGCGGACCGCCTTGGCCCTGCGCTGCTGACCGGACCGGGTGTCGGCGGCCTTCTTGCCGAAGCCGAGCATCAGTCGCTCCTCCGCCCGATCAGGCCGGTCAGGACGAACGGCTGGCCCTCGACCACGCACATCGCGCGGAACTCGGCGGGGAAGGCCCCGTCGGCGGAGGCGTCGGTGACGGCCACGCGGCTGCACCACGACTCGCGGATCAGGCCGCTGACGACGTCGAGCGGCACCGGGGCGGCGGCCCGGTAGGCGATGCCGTCGCGGCGGACGAGGCCGACCAGCGGGAGGGTGGTGATCGGCTTCACTTCGCACCGCCGTTCTTGCCGACCTGGACGGTCAGCACGCGGTCGGCGCCGTCGGCGGCGCGGGCGCGGTCCTCGGGGGTGATCGGGGGGATGAGGGGTGCGATCATGGTCAGGGCCATGACAGAGGTCTCCTTGCTGAGATTCAGCCGAGCTGAGTGGGGAGAGATCAGGCCGCGATGGCGGGGCGCTCGGCGGCGCGCAGTTCCTGGTAGCGGTTGGCGATCCAGCCGGCGGACCAGCCGGTCAGCTCGACAGCCCGGCGCTGCGGAACGCGGGCCACGACGCAGTCCTGCACGGTGAGGCGGGCCTGGTCCTCGGGCAGGCGCTCGTCCACGGCGGGTGCGGCGAGGAGTTCCTGGCGGAGCTGCTCGATGGCTTGCTCGGCGGTCTGCTCACGCTCGCGCTCAAGGCGCTCACGCTCGCTCACCTCTCGCTCGCGACGTTCGCGGTCGGCCCGCTCGGCGTCCTGCCGGCGCTGCCGTTCGTCTCGGTCGGCGGCCTCCCGGCGGGCCAGCTCCTCCCGCTTCTCGCGGGCCATGCGCTCCTCGTGCTCACGCTGCTTGTCGGCCATCCGCTCGTCGTGCTCACGGCGCTCACGCTCGCGCTGCTCGGCCCGCTCGTACTCGGCCAACCGGTCCTCGCGCTCCCGCTGCCGGCGCTCCTCCTGGAGGCGCTCGCGCTCGGCCCGCTCATCGCGCTCACCGGCCGCTCGCGCGGCCAGCGCGGCGGCGATCGCCCGCCGGTAGGCCAACGAGGTCTCCGCCGTGACGATCAGCAGCAGCGGCGCTACCGCGTGGACCGCCACCCCGACCGCGTCGTGATCCAACGCGCTCTGACCCACGTTGAGCAGCACCGTCATCGCGCCGGTCATCCAGCGCAGCATGACCGGCCACCGGCCGCCGTCGCCGTCCAAGTAGGCGAGCGTGCTGTCCATCCGGACCACGATCACCACCGCCGCGTCCACGACCAGCGGCAGGATCGGCGCCGTCCACTGCCACCCCTTGGGGGTGTGTCCGGACATCAGCGGGGTCACCGTGAGCATGCTGTAGAGGACCGCGCCCAGGGTGATCGTCCACGTCCCCACGGCCAACACCTTCTCGGCCGAGCGGATCTGCTCCAGGTTCGTCGGCGCCCTCACTGCGAGCACCGTCCGGCGCCCGGTGAGCGCGTCGTGAGCGACGGGTGAGCGGCCGTGAGCGCCGTGAGCGTGCAGTCCGTCATCACGCGGCCACCCGCCCGACGTGGGCGGTGCGGCGGATCACCGCGGGGCGCCGCAGCGGCACCGGCGCCATGCTCAGCAGCCGCTCCGCGTGAGCGGCCAGCTCCGGGTCCTCTCGGTGCAGGTCCGTGAGGACAGCCAGCGCCGCGTCCATCCGGGCGTGGTACTCCGGGGCCGACTCGCCGGGCACGCCGGCGAACAGCTCCTCGTCCACGCCCAACGCCAGCTCCGCGAACTCCCTGGAGTCCATGGCGTGTTGACCTGCAACAATCGACTTCACGGGTCTACCTCTTCCAGTGGGAGGTGAGCCCCAGGGGCCGCCGCGCGCCCGGCCAAGGAAAGCGCGGCGGCCCCGAGCTCGGGGCCGGCTACTCGCCACGAGCAGCCATGGCCGCCGATCCGCCGCAGACTGCGCGGATCGGGGACCAAAGACACTCGTTCGCTGAGACCGCGCCGGTCCGGCGCCGAGGAGTCGGCGGCGAACTGGCGGGGGGTGCGTCTTTCAAGGCAGACGCAGACCTTTCGGTCCATGCCATCCGTCTGACAAGGCGCGGTGACCTCGGCCCGATCTGTCCCGGGCCCCTTCGCCTATCCCATAGGCGCATTTGTGGAGCTCAGAGCAGCCCAAAGAAGGCCCCTCTGTGTCGCCCCTGTCTCACTTGGTGCGACACGCACAACATAGACAACCTGCTTAGGCAGGTCAAGAGAGTTGGGTTTCTCGCGCCTGTTGGGCACCTCCCCTAGCATTGGTCCATGGCCTTGGACCCGGATGACTCTCGCCCCCCGTATCAGCAGGTCGGCAGCTCTCTGCGGGCCTCGATCCTCACGAAGAAGCCGGGCTTCGAAGCCGGAGACAAGCTCCCGTCCGGCCCCGAGCTGGCCAAGCACTTCGGCGTGGCGCGCGGCACGGTGGACAAGGCGCTCGACCTGCTCCGCACCGAGGGACTGATCGTCACCCGGCAGGGCAGCGGCTCGTTCGTGCGGGAGCGCACCTCGCGGCCGGTCGGGCTGCGGCCTCACCTCGAAGCGGCCTTCGAGCAGCAGCAGGTGACCCTCGACTTCGCCGGGTTCTCCAGCGAGACGCTGCACAACGCGCTGCAGGAGCCGCTCGACAAGGTCCGCTCCGGCCGGCTGGCGCCGGAATCCATCACCGTCCGCTTGCTGCTGCCCGACACCACGGCGCCGATGGCCGTGCCGGTGCTGGTCGATGGGCTCCAGGACGAGGCCGCCCTCCGGGAGCGCGCCCGCAACATCGCCCTGACGAACGCCGGCGGGATCGCGCATTCGGTGGAGATGCTGGCCGAGCTGGGCCTCGTCCAGAAAGCGAGCGTTCAGGTCAAGGTGCACCGGGCATCCAGCCTGTTCAAGCTGTACATCCTGAACCGGGCAGAGGCGTTCTTCGGCTTTTACCCGCTCCGCGAGCGGACCGTGACGATCGATGACACTGCCCACACCTTCTACGACGTGACCGGCAAGGACACCACCTTGTTCCACCACGCCGCCGGCCCGGACGACGCCTCGCTCGGATCGCAGTACGTCCAGCAGGCCCAGATGTGGTTCGACAGCGTGTGGAGCACGATCGCCTACGAGCGGCAGCCATGAACGCCGCCCCTCAGCAACTCGCCGACGTGCTGCGGCCGGTGAAGCACGTGCTCCTCGACTTCGACGGCCCGGTGTGCTCGGTCTTCGCCGGCCTCCCCGCCCCGGAGGTTGCGCGCCGACTCCGTGAGGGCCTGCTCGCCACCGGCGAGCAGGCCCTGGCCGGGGCGGAGGAGGAGACCGATCCGCTCGCCCTGCTCCGGCTGGTCTCGGACGCCCGGCCCGATCTCACGGCCAGCACGGACGCCGCGCTCGCCACACTGGAGACCGAAGCTGTCCGGGTGGCGCGCCCGACCCCGGGCGGCGAATCGGTTCTGCGTGCGTCTACCCGCTCCGGTCGGCTGGTCTCGGTGGTCAGCAACAACGCGGGCGCAGCCATCGAGGCTTACCTCGCCGAGCACGGTCTCAGCTGCTGCGTGGCCGGCGTCTTCGGGCGCATCCCGGGCGACCCATCGTCTATGAAGCCGAACCCGCGCCTTCTGCTAGAAGCTATGGAAGCCGCAGGTACCAAGCCGGAGCATTGCATCTTCATCGGCGACGCAGCCCGCGACGTCGAGGCCGGGGAAGTCGCCGGAGTTCCGACGATCGGCTACGCCAACAAGCCGGGGAAAGACATCAAGCTAGCCGTTGCCGGGGCGGTGGCCATTGTGGACTCGATGCAGCACATTGCCGATGCTCTGGCCTGACGAGAAGACAGAAAGCCCTAGTCGAACAGCCGAAGCTGTCCGACTAGGCGTCACCGAACATGTGTGGAACGCCAAGCCCCGAACGGCGGCGTGACTGGCGCGATGTTAGGCGGGTTCTCCCAACCTTTAGTCTGCTAGCGAGTCATCAAACCACTTGTCTCTCTCGGCAACCCGTGAAAGCGGGATAGCTTTGGCGCCGAGGTGACCCATGAGCTCACGATCGGCCGCCCAGATTACCCGATCTGGAAGATTTTTCGGATCGGCAAGCACAGCCTTCGCTTGGCTTAGCGTCGGAACTCGCACATGCCCCCTAATGGTCTTAAACGAGACGCTCCCCTTCATTGATTCCGCTCCAGCCGCCCTAAGCTCGTCAAGGGATTCATAGGGATTGGGGGACTCAAGGATTTGGGTCACGAGCGCCGAGCTTATGTATGCCTTCAGTTCGCGGGTCTTAGATTTCCTGACTGCGCTTCGA
Source organism: Kitasatospora sp. NPDC059648 (assembly GCF_042734825.1). NCBI lineage: Bacteria > Bacillati > Actinomycetota > Actinomycetes > Kitasatosporales > Streptomycetaceae > Kitasatospora > Kitasatospora sp. NPDC059648. Next base: position 228,140 of record NZ_JBHWDU010000003.1, read on the forward strand.
AGCAGCGAGACAGCCTCCGCTGGCGGGACCTTTTGGGAAAGGAGCAGAAGTCCAACCGGGCTGATCCGCAACCCATCATATTGGCCATACGAAACCGTAGGCGAACTCTGGTGGTACCCAGAAGTGGCAGAAATGCTGGCAAGCAGCTCCGCTTGCCCGACGTCCATACTGCGCATCCACCGATCCAGCTCCTTGCATACAATTGCCACGACCTCGTGACCGCTATACGCCATGGCGGAGCTGATTACCCATCGGGCGTCCTCTTCGGAGGAAACGTAAGTAGATTGACTGCGCCACCATTCCGCATCCGATCTCCGCGTGCGCGCGAAGCGGGCTCGCAAAACAGGGTGGATACTTTTATCAAGCAGATTACCGGCTACCGCCCTCGTAACCCCGCCGCCCCGCGCAAATCCCGCACCGAGCGCGAAGCCATCACTCCGAGGCCCAGATCCAAGAAGTCTGACGATTAGGTCATGAGCTTCCTGGAGCACCTGGAGGCAATCCAAACCCACTAGATTTTCGGCACGCTCCACCAACTTCGCGATTTCACAAGCCACCTGAGTGACAGGATCATCCGCAGGTTCGGCCGTTGTAGCCAGCCTGGTAGTCGATTCCGCGATTGATGAAGCTCCCCTATATTCACCCAGCATTGCCTTAACGAAATTGTGTGAACTGACGAATTCGAAGGCCCGGACCCCTCGCGTGAAGTAGATGTACGGCCGGAACTCCAGCCCAATGGTAGTTCTTAGAGACTCTAGAAATTTGCCGCGTTCAAACCCGTTCAACCTCGAAATATCAAGCGCGTTGGACATGATGAGAATTTGCCACAGCTGATTGTCGTCCGGGCTTCCGGCGATGAGCTGCGAGATCTGCTCCGGCGTAAGAGCCTGGAACACGTGGAGAAACTGACCAGCGCGGACCCAATGGCGAAGCGCAATCCCGGTCAAGCCTGTGGCTCTGGCAAACCACCACTCAACTGTTTCTGCGCCGTCGGTATTCTCGACGAGCACACGACAGGCCTGGTGGCTGCAACGTTCAAACCTGGGAGTCTTTTCGATTTGGGCACGCATCAAGTCGGCCATTCCAGCAGCGCCCGAGTCTTTGTTTACTGTTAGAATTTCCCCGGACCCGAACCAGGCCGTACTGAGCAAGCTGATGCCCTGCGAGTTCGCCACCATTTCCATGGCACTCTGAGCGATCTTAGGCTTTTGTGAGAATACCTGATCCCGAAGTAGCACAGCAGCGATGTGGCGAGGGTAGCCAGTCAATCCGAATTCGCTATCCGCCTGCAGTGCCTCGATAAGGTCAAGAATGTTGGCCAGCTCGCCTTTATCGGAGAATCCCGCAAAGAACCGCATCACGTTTAGCCAATAGGGGTTTCTTACGAGCGACTCGAACCGATCCGACCGGGTGCCAGCATGTTCGGCTCCAGGAGGAGAAGGGCGGGCGGTAGAGTAGAGAAATCTAGCTGCGAAATATTCGCGAAGCGGCTGCACCTCGAACTCGAAGGTGCCCTCAATTCTGCTCGTCAATACCATCACGCGCTGTGTCATGCCGGTAAAGAGCTGGTCCACGATCTCTGTGTCGTAGCCCTCGCTTGTGAGGTACCGCTTCATTAGTCCTTTGAGGCGAGGCTCGCTAATATTTCCGCTGGACTTGCCGGCCTCAGCCTTGCAATGTAGATGCCAGGCGATATATCCATGAAGCTCAAGAATTAGGTCCCGCTTGTCGCGGACGATGTTGCTCTTTTCGGCTTCTCTGTCCAAAAAGGTGTCAATGTATGCATTGTAGAGCGCTGTGCGCTTATCGGGCAGCGACGAACCTTTCCGCTGCACCAGCCACAATAGAATGGCGAGCTGCATCGGATTTCTTGCCAAATCAATGATGTGAGACTGGCTCAGCTTATCCCCGAGAGCCTTGCGAATATTTAGCGCTTCGCGATCCACAATGTTCTTTGCCCTAAGCCACCCGTCCGTGTAATTTAGAACGAGCCCAAGTGGGAGATCCGCTAGAGATAGGTAGGTGTAGTCCTTCTTGGGGAACCCGGGCGACTTTGAGAATGCGTTGGGCCTGCTTGTCGCAATCAAGCGCATATCAGGGCATGAGTGCTCAAGCCTCAGAAAGGCATCATTAACCGCTGCTACAACGGCCTTGCGATCGCCAACGTCAGCAACTTCATCAAGGCCGTCGAGAATAATCAGGATTGGCGTAGCGGAAATAATCGCATCTAGGTCGGTTACGCTGAAAGCCATGCCGCCAGAGTATTCTCGAACCTGTGCAGCAAGAAACGATTCGACGCTGCCGATCCAGTCGCGAGGCTTCCCGGCGTTAGTGATGTCGAAAGGGTCCTTCTTTCGAAGCCACGTTGCTAGGTCTCGTAGATCGACATGGAACGGGAGTCTCAAGGGACTAGATCGATGGTTGCTTGGAAAGCGTGCTACGTCCTCGTGCCCGAGAAGTCTCGCTCTGTGCACCTGGCATAGATACTGCCCTACGGTCGACTTTCCCTGACCTGGAGCACCTTCAAGAACAAACCGAGAGAGGTTTTTGGAAGCGGCTGGCGGAATTCCTGCAAGGAGCAGGGATGCTGCCGGTGGGCCGTTGTTCTCGCGCACCGAATATGCCTCTTCAGATTTTGGCCTGATGATTCCCCGCCATCGGGCAAATGACTCGCCTGGCGAGTCACTTTCCGCCTGGGCACTCAACATTAGTAGCTGAACTTCAAGCACCGAGACGTCTAGTGCCGCAGTGGGCGTGTCGACAAATACGTCGAGAAGCTCGGGATTGAGATCAGCCTGCTTGAATTTAACAATCCTGTCGCGGCCGTACTGGAAGCGAAGGGCCTTAATGAGAGCTGCAATCCGCGGATCGGTTCGCGCTGTCCGGATTAGTGAGTCGCTGGTGCTCTCTGGGCTGCGGTACCCAAGGAGCTCCATGAGACCGTCCAGGTCTCGCAGGAGCCCGTAAGTGCGCTTTATTTCAATCTCGCCATCTAGACGCCGACTTACATCATCTCTCCACCAGATCTGAGAGGGGATGGGAAGATTATTCCTCATCCATTCGCTCATCCGGTCGAAAGTCCCCGCATCCTCATGTGACGAGCACTGCGCATTGGTGATTACAATATATTTAGTGGTGCCCCTCTGTTCGAGGCGGCGAAGCTTTGGAAGCTCCTTCGTAATTGCTTTTTGCAGCCAGCTGCAAATTTCGTCCGGAGTTGCCGACCTGTTGGGTGTCGGCTTCCTGAACTTCACTTGATAGACGATCGAGTCCTGAGCTCTATCGCCCGGAACGGAGGCATCACGGCCCCCATCTGGCATGCCCACAGGGAGGCACTGAACGTCGGGGTGAAGCTTCACGAGTACTGCTTGCGCCAGCTGCTGGAACATATCGGCGCCGAGCGACTCGTAGTCATAGTCCTTCACGAAGCTCCCCAAGCGTGGTCGCGACTGCCCAGATCTCGCCGAGTCTACCGATCGGGCCGCCTGCAGTGGGCAGTTGGCGAAATCGGGTGCTGACTGAAACTCATTTGACATGATCATGCGATGACGCTGTTGCCGCGGAGAGGGTTATGACCTCAATGCTTGGTCTAAGCAAGATCTGGACTGGCGTCGGACTGGGGGCGCATGGTGGGGGCCGTCGGGACCATGATCCGGACCAGTGGCGGACCAGATCCGGCCCGCGATCAAGAGTTGCCTGGTCAGAGCGCCCCTGGTCAGCGGCCTGTAAATCTGTCGCGCAAGCTACGCAGGTTCGAACCCTGCACCAGCCACAGGATGGAGAAACGGCCCCCGATCTGCGGAAACGCGGATCGGGGGTCTTTTCGTGCGCGCGGACGCCGGCGGAGGCAGTTATTGCGCATAACTTGCAATTACGGCAGACAGGCAGCAGAGTGGGGGCCGGGGGTGGGAGTCCTTCGAGCTGATCGTCTTCCCAACCGGCGCCCGCCGGGACAACGGCTCCCCCACCCCCGCCAACAGCCCCTCCCGCCGTACGGGCCGCGTCAAGGGCGCGTCAGGGCCGCAGGCGGCGGCGTCAGGAACGCGTAGGGGACGGGTGGCGCCCGGACGCGCCAACCGCAGGATTCGGAGCAACTACCGACTGCGGAGGTCCCGTCCGATGTCCAGCGCCACTTCCACCCCGGCCGTGACGGCCGAGCCCGAACCGCCGGATACCGGGGCGGGTGACGAGCGGCACCGGCTGAGCGCGCTCGGCGGCCTGGCGGCGCTGTCGCTGGACGCGATGGCCTCGGTGGCGTACGGCCCGGAGTCGGTCGTGCTGGTGCTGGCCGCCGCCGGTTCGTACGGGCTGGGTTTCACGCTGCCGGTCACGGTGGCGATCGCCGTGCTGCTCGGGGTGCTGGTGGCCTCCTACCGGCAGGTGATCGCGGCGTTCCCGGACGGCGGCGGATCCTACGCGGTGGCCAAGGCGCATCTGGGCCGCCGGACCGCACTGACCGCGGCGGCCTCGCTGGTGATCGACTACGTGCTGAACGTCGCGGTGTCGGTGACCGCTGGAGTGGCCGCGCTGACCTCGGCCGTGCCGGGTCTGTACGACGACCGGGTCTGGCTGTGCCTGGGCGTGCTGGCCGTGGTGACCGCCGTCAACCTGCGGGGGATCGCCGAGTCGGCCCGCTGGTTCATGGCGCCGACGGCCGTGTTCGTCCTCGCCGTCCTGGCGATCGTCGCGGTCGGCCTGTTCCGGGACGCCCCGGTCAGCACGGAGGCCGCCGCCGGCCATGCCACGGCGCTCGCCGGGAACGCCACGGCGGTCGGCGCGCTGCTGCTGCTCAGGGCCTTCGCGGCCGGCTGCTCGGCACTGACCGGGGTCGAGGCGGTGGCCAATGCCGTCCCCTCCTTCCGGACCCCTCGGGCGAAGCGCGCCCAGCACACCGAGGTCGCGCTCGGCGCCCTGCTCGGCGTGATGCTGGTCGGGCTGGCCGTGCTGATCGGGCGCTTCCACCTGCAGCCGGTCGAGGGCGTCACCGTGCTCGCCCAGCTCGCGGACGCCTCGCTCGGCCACGGCTTCGGCTTCTACGTCGTCCAGTTCGCCACCGTGCTGCTGCTCGGCCTGGCCGCCAACACCTCCTTCGGCGGCCTGCCGGTGCTGATGGACCTGCTCGCCCGGGACAACCACCTCCCGCACGTCTTCGCGCTGCGCGCCGACCGCCAGGTGTACCGGTCCGGGGTGCTGTTCCTGGCCGTGGTGTCGGCCGCGCTGCTGGCCGGCTCCGGCGGTGACGTCAACAGCCTGGTGCCGCTGTTCTCGATCGGTGTGTTCGTCGGCTTCACCGTCTGCCAGGTGGGCATGGTCCGGCACTGGCACCTGCACCGCCCGGCCGGTTGGCGGGGCAGGGCGGCGTTGAACGGCTTCGGCGCGCTGCTGACCGGCGTCGCCGCGCTCGTGGTGACCGGCACCAAGTTCACCGAGGGCGCCTGGGGCATCGTGGTGGCCCTGCCGCTGCTGGTGGTGCTGTTCGAGGCGGTCCACCGCAGCTACGGGCGGATCGGCGAACGCCTGGAGCTCGGCCGGGTGCCCGGCCCGGTGACCAGGCAGCGCAGCCTGGTCGTCGTCCCGGTGACGGCGATCACCCGGCTCACCCGCGACGGCCTGTCGGCGGCGCTGTCGCTGGGCGACGAGGTCATGGCGGTGACGGTGGTGCACGAGCCGACCGCCGCGGAGGCGCTGCGCCGGGACTGGGAGCTGTGGCGGCCCGGGGTGGCGCTGGTGGAGATCCCGGACGACCACCGACGGCTCGGCCCGCCGATCGCCGCGTTCGTCAACCGGCTCGGCGAGGAGCACGCCTACGACCGGCTCACCGTGCTGATCCCCGAGGTCGAGCCGGCCCGCTGGTGGCAGCGCGCGCTGCAGAACCGGCGCGGCGCCGTGATCGACCGCGCCCTGCGCCGGCACACCGACGCGGTGGTCTGCCGGCTGCGGATGCGGATGTGACCGGAGGGAACCGACAGGTGAACGCACGTACGGGCCCCGGTGCGGCTACAGCCGCAGCGGGGCCCGTACGTACGTCCGGACCCGGCCCGCGCCCGCCCCCTGGTTCTCGGCCCGGTCACGACGGTCTCGGCCCGGTGAAGCGCCCGTCAAGGTCCCGTCAACGACCGGCCCGCACCCGTATGGGGGGCGTCAGGGCCCCTCTACGCACCCTTGACGGCTGGTTTGCTGCATCTGCCGGTCGTCCGCCGGCGCCGCACGGAGGCCCTTCGGCCCGTCCGCGGCATCTCCCGAACCACGCTGGTGGAGCCCATGTCCGATCTCATCTACGTCGGTGTCACGGTCGCCGTGTTCGCCGTCATCGCCCTGATCGCGCGGGGGGCGGAGAAGCTGTGAACGAGCGCAGCGAGCGAACCGTCGAGAGGTGCGGCTTGTGCGAAGCGCCCGCCGAGTGCAGCGGGGTGGGCGCATGAGCGCCGAGAACATCGCAGGTCTCATCGTGGCCGTCGCTCTCGTCGGCTACCTCATCCTCGCGTTGATCTACCCGGAGAAGTTCTGACATGAG
>NZ_JBHWDU010000004.1:0-43834 GCF_042734825.1 Kitasatospora sp. NPDC059648
CGATCCGACAACCGCTCACCCGCAGGCGACTTGACCTGCCCCACCCTCGCCACACCACAACCAACGAGGATCGGAGGACAAAGTCACTGGCATTGGACCTAGGACCCGAGGCCGGTGGGCCCACCCGCCCCGGGCACCGGGTCCGAGCGGCCCGGAGGCGAGCGGGCGAATAGCCACAGGGCGGCCCTCCCCTCCCGGGGAGAGCCGCCCTGTGCGGGGCGACGGGCGTCAGCCCTTCTGCATGACCTCCGGCTCGTGCCGGCGCTGCAGCCGGGTCACAATCACGCCGATGATGATCGAGATGACCACCAGTACGCTCGCGTCGATCGCCCACTGGGCGACGGAGTGCTTCCACAGCGGGTCGTAGTTCGGGTGCTGGAAGTCCTTGTTCCAGGGGCCCATGAGCTCCGACAGGTTGAGCGTGGTGGAGACGATGCCGGTGCCCCAGCGGGCGGGCATCAGCCAGGCGACCTGCTCCAGGCCGGGCTTGCCGAAGATCTGGAAGAGGCAGCCGGTGAAGACGACCTGGACGATGGCGAACATGACCAGCAGCGGCATGGTCTTCTCGGCGGTCTTCACCAGCGCGGAGATCATCAGGCCGAACATCATCGCGGCGAAGCTCAGCAGGATCATGCCGATGGTCATCTCGATCATCGGCATGTTCTGGACGATCAGGCCGTGCTCGGGGAGCTTGCGCGGCAGGAAGCCGACCGCGGAGATGATCGCGCCCTGGATCACGGAGAAGATGCCCAGCACGATGATCTTGGACATCATGTACGCCGAGCGGGACAGGCCGGTGGCCCGTTCCCGTTCGTAGATCGCCCGTTCCTTGATCAGTTCGCGGACCGAGTTGGCCGCCCCGGAGAAGCAGGCGCCGATCGCCAGGATCAGCAGGATCGTCGCGGCCCCGTTGTTGAGGTGGAGTTGCGTCTTCGGGTTGGGTGCGAGCCCCGGTTCGTTGGGGATCAGCACGCTGACCGCGCCGATGACCGCGGGCAGCAGTACCGACAGCGCCAGGAAGCCGCGGTCGGAGGCGAGCACCGACATGTAGCGGCGCATCAGCGTCCACAGCTGCGAGCCCCAACTCTGGGGCTTGGGCGGCTTGATGGCCTCCTGGGAGACCTGGACGTGCTGCACCTCGCCGGCCTCGACGGTCGCGGCGGAGTACTGCTGGTAGTGCACCGAGCCTCGGTAGCGGCCGGCCCAGTCGTGGTCCGGGTAGTTCTCGAAGGCCTGGAAGACGTCCGCCCAGGTCTCGTACCCGAAGAAGTGCAGGGCCTCGTCCGGCGGGCCGAAGTAGGCCACCGAGCCGCCCGGCGCCATGACCAACAGCCGGTCGCAGAGCGCGAGTTCGGCGACCGAGTGGGTGACGACCAGGATCGTGCGGCCGTCGTCGGCGAGGCCGCGCAGCATCTGCATGACCTCGCGGTCCATGCCCGGGTCGAGGCCCGAGGTGGGCTCGTCCAGGAAGATCAGCGAAGGCTTGGTGAGCAGCTCCAGCGCGACCGAAACGCGCTTCTGCTGACCGCCGGAGAGCGCGGTGATCTTGTTGTCGGCGCGCTTGTCCAGACGCAGCTCGTACAGCACCTCGTCGATCCGGGCCTCGCGCTCGCGGGCCTCGGTGTCGCCGGGGAAGCGCAGCCGGGCCGCGTACTTGAGGCCCTTGCGGACGGTGAGTTCGCGGTGCAGGATCTCCGACTGCGGCACCAGGCCGATGCGGGAGCGCAGCTCCGCGAACTGCTTGTAGAGGTTGCGGCCGTCGTACAGCACCTCGCCGCGGTCGGCCGGGCGGTAGCCGGTGAGAGCGCGCAGCAGGGTCGACTTGCCGGAGCCGGACGGGCCGATGACGGCCACCAGGGACTTCTCCGGGACGCCGAAGCTGACGTCGTTGAGCAGGATCTTCTTGGCGCCCTTGTGCTCGACCTCGACGGTCAGGTGGCGGGCGGAGAAGGAGACCGCGCCGGTGTCGACGAACTCCTGCAGCTGGTCGCCGACCAGCACGAAGCTGGAGTGGCCGACGGTCAGCCGGTCCTGCGGGCCCATCAGCTGGCGCTGCACCGGCTGGCCGTTGAGGAAGATGCCGTTGTGGCTGCCGAGGTCGACGATCTCGTAGCGGCCGTCCGGCAGCTGGCGCAGCTCGGCGTGGTGGCGGGAGACCTGGAGGTCGGACACCACGATGTCGTTGTCCAGCGCACGACCGATCCTGACGGTACGCATGCCGGCCGTCAGGTTGCGGATCATCGTCGGCTGCGGGCCGCCGGCCCCGCCGTGCTGCGGCGCGGCCGGGAAGCCCTGCTGCTGCGGGGGCGCGAAGGCCTGCTGCTGGGGGAACCCGCCTTGCTGCGGCGGCTGCTGGCTCTGGGGCTGCGGCGGGTACGGCTGCTGCGGCGGCGCGTACTGCTGCGGGGGCTGGGCCGGCCAGGCCTGTTGCGGCTGCTGGTACGGGTCCTGACCCGGCCAGGGCTGCTGGGGGGCGGACTGCTGGGGCGTCGGGCCGGGACTGCGGCTGGTGACGGCCTCGTGCACCGGGGAGGGCTGCGGGGCGGCGGCGTGCGCGGGCGCGGAGAAAGCGAGTCGGGGCCCGTTCTCCGGGTTGCCCAGGTTGACCACGCCACCGGGGAACAGCTGGGCCTGCATCGTGCGGGCACCGGCCACGTACGTGCCGTTGGTGCTCCCGTGGTCGTCCAGCTGCCAACCGCTGCCGTTGAAGCTGATGGTCCCGTGCTGCCAGGAGACCCTGGCATCGTCGAACGGGAAGTCCGACTGCGGGTTGCGTCCGATGGTGTAGGACCGCCCGGGCTCAAGAGTCCGCTGCTGTCCGTTGATCTCAATGACGAGTTGCGGCACTGCTCGCCTGCCCCGCTCTCTCGGTTCCCCCGAATTCGGCCCCCGGCCGGGGTGCGCTGTTCCTCTGACTGACGGGGGGAATCATTCCAGTCCGCCGTCCGCCGATGAAAGTCACCCCGGGTGACTGTGACCAGCCTGCTACCGGCGGCCGCCGACCGGACTCTCGGGCGCGCGCGTCCCGCGACGTGGGACGGGTGCCCTCGGCCCGGCGACCGACGGGTAGCGTGGGAGTCACCATGAACGCATCGCCCTTGGCCGCTGAGCCCCTCCCCGCCGCCCAGCCCCGGACCGCGGACGAGCGCACCCTGCTCGTCAAGGTGTTCGGCAAGGACCGCCCCGGCATCACCGCCGGCCTCTTCGCCACCCTGGCCGGCTTCGGCGTCGACGTGATCGACATCGAGCAGGTCGTCACCCGCGGCCGCATCACGCTGTGCGCCCTGGTCACCCCGCCCCGCGCGCCCGGCGCCGAGGGCGGCCTGCGGGCCACCGTGCACCGCTGGGCCGAGGAGCAGAAGCTGCAGGCCGAGATCCTCTCCGGCATCGGCGACAACCGGCCGCGCCGCGAGGGCCGTTCGCACGTGACGGTGCTCGGCAACCCGCTGACCGCCGCCGCCGTGTCCGCGCTGACCTCCCGGATCACCGCGGCGGGCGGCAACATCGACCGCGTCTTCCGCCTCGCCAAGTACCCGGTGACGGCGGTCGAACTGGCCGTCTCCGGCGTGGCCACCGAGGAGCTGCGGGCCGAGCTGGCCCAGGAGGCGGCCACGCAGCGGGTGGACGTCGCGGTGGTGGCCGCCGGGCTGGAACGCCGGGCCAAGCGCCTGATCGTGATGGACGTGGACTCCACGCTGATCCAGGACGAGGTGATCGAGCTGTTCGCCGCCCACGCGGGCTGCGAGGAGCAGGTGGCCGAGGTGACGGCGGCGGCGATGCGCGGCGAGCTGGACTTCGCCGAGTCGCTGCGCGCCCGGGTCGCGCTGCTGGCCGGACTGGACGCCTCGGTGACCGAGAAGGTCCGCGCCGAGGTCCGCTTCACCCCGGGCGCGCGCACCCTGATCCGCACGCTGCAGCGCCTGGGCTTCCAGGTCGCGGTGGTCTCCGGCGGCTTCACCCAGGTCACCGACCACCTGGTGGAGCAGCTGGGGCTGGACTTCGCGGCGGCCAACACCCTGGAGGTGGTGGACGGGAAGTTCACCGGCCGGGTGGTCGGCGAGATCGTGGACCGGGCCGGCAAGGCCCGCTGGCTGGCCCGGTTCGCCGAGCAGGCGAAGGTGCCGCTGGAGCAGACGGTGGCGATCGGCGACGGCGCCAACGACCTGGACATGCTGAACGCGGCCGGCCTCGGGGTCGCCTTCAACGCCAAGCCGGTGGTGCGCGAGGCCGCCGACACCGCGGTGAACGTGCCCTTCCTGGACACCGTGCTCTACCTGCTGGGCATCACCCGCGAGGAGGTCGAGGCGGCCGACGGCCTCCCGATCGAGTAGGTCAGCCGATCGAGTGGTCCGGCAGGGCCTGCGGACGTACGCGAGGGGCGTTTGGATCGATCCGCGCGCCCCTCGCGTGCGTCGGCCGTCAGTCCTGCGGCGTGTGGTACGAGACCAGCTCGGCCACGCCGGGCTCGACGCCCTTCCAGGAGCCGCTGAAGCTGAGCACCGCGATCGCCGCCGTCGGGAAGCCGCCCAGGCGCAGCCGCTCCAGCGCGTCCTGGTCGCCGGCGTCCCCGGCCAGCACCTGGGTCAGCCCCAGCACCCCGGGGTTGTGGCCGACCAGCACCACGTCCGGGTACTCCTCCGGGGTCTCCTGGAGCACGGTGATGATCTCGCCCGGGCTGGCCTCGTAGATCCGGTCCTCGTACACCGTCTTGCGCGGCCGCTTGGGCAACTCGTGCGCCGCCAGCTTCCAGGTCTCCCGGGTGCGCAGGGCGGTGGAGCAGAGCACGAAGCCGGGGTTGATCCCGGAGTCGGCCAGCCAGCGGCCGGCGTCCGGGGCCTGGTGGCGGCCCCGGTCGGCCAGCGGCCGCTCGTGGTCGTCCACGCCGTTCGGCCAGTCGGCCTTGGCGTGACGGAGAACGATGATCCTGCGGGGCGTGTCGGCGCTCATACCCAGCAAGCTTGGCAGAAAAGCGGCCCGGGGGCGCGGTGCCCCCGGCCGCCGCCACTCCCCGGAGGGTCAGCCCATCGAGGTGGCGACGGTGGCGACGATCGCCACCAGTACCACGATGGCGCCGAAGGCGAGGGCGATGCGGCCGAGCTGCTTGCGGCCGTCGGTGGGATTCGGGTCCAGAACGGGCATGTCGGGAATTCTCCCACCCCGAACACACCCGCCCTCCGCCGGCCCCACCGCCTTGGCCGGGCCTTGACCTTGCCGGTCAGGCCTTGCCCCGGGGCCGTCCGGGGGAAGTCCGGCGGTCAGGCCTCGACCCGTCGCCCGGCCGGGTGGACGGCCTCGTCCTCGATGTGCCGGGCCCGCGCGGCCCGCAGGCCGAACAGCATCTGCGGCACCAGCAGCAGCACCAGGAAGCCCAGCGGCCCGTACCACCGGCCGGTGGCCTGGTAGATCCGGCCGACCAGGATCGGGCCCGGGATGGAGATCAGGTAGCCGACGCCCTGGGCGAAGGCGGACAGCTGCGCCACTCCGCCCGCGGTCCGGGCGCGCAGCCCGATCATGGTCAGCACCAGCGGGAAGGCGCAGTTGGACAGGCCCACCAGGACCGCCCAGACCCACGCGCCCCCGGCCGGGGCCAGCGCCAGTCCGGCGTACCCGGCGATGCCGCAGGAGGCCAGCACCACCACGAACAGCCGCTGGTCGCCGCGCCGGGCGGCCAGGTTGGGCAGCACGAAGGAGACCGGCACGCCGATCACCATGGTGACCGCGAGCAGCACCCCGGAGGTGCCCTTGTCGACGCCGGCGTCCTGGAAGATCTTCGGCAGCCAGCCCATCACCACGTACGCGCCGGTGGCCTGGAGGCCGAAGAAGCAGGCCATCGCCCACGCGGTGCGGCTGCGGGTGATCGGCAGCCTGGCGGGGGCGGCGACGCCGCCCGCCTGCTCGCCGCGTTCGCGCTTGGCGACCAGCACCGGCAGCCAGAGCAGCAGCGCGAGCGCGCCCAGGGCGGCCCAGACGCCCAGGCCGTAGCGCCAGTCGCCGCCCAGCGTGCTGGTCAGCGGCACGGTGACGGCGGCGGCCAGCGCGGTGCCCGCGGACAGCGCCATGGAGTACAGGCCGATCATCGGACCGACCTTCTCCGGGAAGTACCGCTTGATCACCACCGGCAGGAGCACGTTGGAGACCGCCACGCCGGCCAGGGCGAGCGCGGTGAGCAGCAGGAACACCGCGGTGCCGTCGGCGAAGGAGCGGGCCAGCACGCCCGCGGTGATCGCGCCCATGCCGGCCGTGACCACCGCGATCGGGCCGATCCGGCGGGCCGCCGCGGGGGCCGCGAAGCCGAACAGCGCGAAGCACAGCGAGGGGACGGCGGTGAGCAGTCCGGCCAGGGTGGGGTTCATCCCGAGGTCGGCGCGGACCTGGTCGAGCAACGGCCCGAGGCTGGTGACCACGGGACGCAGGTTGACGGCGGCGGCGGCGATCGCGACGGCGAACAGCACGCCGAGGTACTTGGCGGGGGCGGAGGGCCGCTCGGTCTGCGGCCGGAGCTCGGTCCGTGGGGAGGCGGTGGTGTCTGCTGCGGGAGGCATGTGGGCCATCATAGAATGATGGGATGAATTGATGCACCTCGGAATTGGCATGATGGGCCCACCCGTTCATCCACCGGTCACCTCCCTCCAGGGGCCACCCACCCCGTAGTCGCAAGGAGTCCCCGTGGCGCTGTCCTCGCCGAGGCGCACCCCGCTGTCCGACCAGGTGATCGCGCAGCTGCGCGCCCAGATCACCTCCGGGGAGTGGCCCGTCGGCTCGCGCATCCCCACCGAGGCCGCCCTGGTCGAGCAGCTGGGGGTGGCCCGCAACACCGTCCGCGAGGCCGTCCGCGCCCTCGCCCACAACGGGCTGCTCGACATCCGCCAGGGCTCCGGCACGTACGTGCTCGCCACCAGCGAACTGGCCGGGGTGATGCACCGCCGCTTCGCCGACGCCGACCAGGCGCAGGTCGCCGAGCTGCGGGCGGCCCTGGAGACCTCCGCGGCCGGCCTGGCCGCCGTCCGCCGCACCGACCGCGACCTCGAACTGCTGGAGGCCGCGCTGGAGCGGCGCGAGGCCGCCTGGCGCTCCGGCGACGCCGAGGACTTCGTCCAGGCCGACGCCGCCTTCCACCAGGTCGTGGTGGCCGCCGCCCACAACGACGTGCTGCTGGCCGTCTACTCCGACCTCGGCGAGGTCACCCGCGAGCACCTGCGCAACGACGTCGGCCCCGAGCTGATCGCCGAACGCTACATCGGCCACGACACCATCCGGGACGCCATCCGGGACCGCGACGCCCAGCGCGCGTCGGTCGAGGCCGGCCGGGCCATCGGCGCCTGCGCGACCTCCGAGGCCTGAGTCACTGTGACTCGCCCGCCCCCCGGGCGCTCCTGACCCGACGCCGACGGGCGGCGCGCCCTCGGTCCTCCCCTGCGGCGCCGGCGCGCCCTTCGGCTCGGGACGGGGAAACGCCGCTGCCCGGCACCCCCAGGAGGGGATGCCGGGCAGCGGCGGTCTCAGCCGATCAGGCGCCGATGGCGTGCAGGCCGCCGTCCACGTGGATGATCTCGCCGGTGGTCTTCGGGAACCACTCCGACAGCAGCGCGACGATGGCGCGGCCGGCCGGCTCCGGGTCGCTCAGGTCCCACTTCAGCGGGGAGCGGTGGTTCCAGGTGTCGGCCAGGTCGCCGAAGCCCGGGATGGACTTGGCGGCCATCGAACCGAGCGGGCCGGCCGAGACCAGGTTGCAGCGGATGTCCCGCTCGCCGAGGTAGCGGGCCAGATAGCGGTTGGTCGCCTCCAGCGCGGCCTTGGCCGGGCCCATCCAGTCGTACTGCGGCCAGGCGAACTGCGCGTCGAAGGTCAGGCCGACGACCGCGCCGCCGTCCTGCATCAGCGGCAGCAGCGCCATGGTCAGCGACTTCAGCGAGTACGCCGAGACGTGCATCGCGGTGGCCACGGACTCCCACGGGGTGTCCAGGAAGTTGCCGCCCAGCGCGTCCTGCGGGGCGAAGCCGATCGAGTGGACGATGCCGTCCAGGGTCGGCAGGGTCTCGCGGACCTGGTCGGCGATGCCGGCCAGCTGCTCCGGGTTGGAGACGTCCAGCTCCAGCACCTTGACCGGCTTCGGCAGCTTCTTGGCGATCCGCTCGGTCAGGCTCGGGCGCGGGAAGGCGGTGAGGATGATCTCCGCGCCCTGCTCCTGCGCGAGCTTGGCGGCGTGGAACGCGATGGAGGACTCCATCAGCACGCCGGTGATCAGGATCCGCTTGCCTTCGAGGATTCCACTCATGATCAGTGACCCATGCCCAATCCGCCGTCGACGGGAATGACGGCTCCGGTGATGTACGCGGCCTCGTCCGACGAGAGGAACCGCACGGTGGAGGCGACCTCGGCGGGCGCCGCGTAGCGGCCCAGCGGCACGCCCGAGACGATCTCCGCGCGGCGCTCGTCGCTGAGCACGGCGGTCATGTCGGTGTCGACGAAGCCGGGGGCGACCACGTTGACGGTGATGTTGCGCGGGCCGAGCTCGCGCGCCAGCGAGCGGGCGAAGCCGACCAGGCCGGCCTTCGAGGCGGCGTAGTTGGCCTGGCCCGGCGAGCCGGAGAGGCCCACCACGGAGGAGATCAGCACCATGCGGCCCTTCTTGGCCCGCATCATCAGCTTCGACGCGCGCTTGACCACCCGGAAGGTGCCGGTCAGGTTGGTGTCGACGACGGAGGTGAAGTCCTCCTCGGACATCCGCAGCAGCAGGGTGTCGTTGGTGATGCCGGCGTTGGCGACCAGCACCTCGACCGCGCCGTGCTTCTGCTCGATCTCGGTGAAGGCGGCGTCGACCTGGGCGGCGTCCGTGATGTCGCAGCGCACCGCGAGGACGTCGTACTTGGCCAGCGCCTCGGGCACCTCGCCCGAGCGGCTGGTGACGGCCACCTTGTCGCCCGCCTCGGCGAAGGCCTGGGCGATCGCGAGGCCGATGCCCCGGTTTCCTCCGGTGACGAGAACCGAGCGGCTCAACGATCCACCTCTCTCCGTGTGTGAGCGGGTACGTCGGAATGCGTACGCAGTGTGACGCTATCGGGCGGTCGGCGGCGGCGGCGAATCGGGCTCCCACAGCGCCGCACCGGCGGAACTGTCGCAATCCGACAATCCGTACCCGTGCCACCGGGCGTCCCGGGGCCGTCCGCCGCAGGCCGGGGCCCCGCCCCGATCGGGGTGGGCTGTCCGGGAACAACACGGGCGGGCGTGCCCGTTGCCCCCCTGGTGCGAACCGCCCCGGGGCCGGCCGTACCCTTCCCCGAAGAGTCCCGGCGAGGAAACGAAGGCAGGGCGCATGACCAAGGTACGGCCCGGGAGCACCCACCGACGCGGACGACTGCTCGCGCTCACCGCCCTGGCGGCGGGCCTGGGCGCCACCGCCTGGTCGCTGCGCGACCTGCCCGCGGCGTTCGGGCGCCGCCCGGACGGCGAGCGCGAGGAGCGGGTGCGCAACTCCCCCCAGTACCGCGACGGCGTCTTCCACAACGCGCCCTCCACCCTGGCCCGGGCCGGCAGCACCCCGGACCTCGACCGCGACACCGTCCGCCGGATGCTGTTCCAGCGCGAGGGCCGCGTCCCGGCCAACCCGGTGCCCACCGTGCGCCCCGCCGCCGCGACCGGCCCGGCCGCCGAGGGCGTGGAGATCACCTGGTACGGCCACGCCTCCGCGCTGGTGGAGATCGAGGGCTCGCGCGTCCTGCTCGACCCGGTCTGGAGCGACCGCTGCTCCCCCTCCGCCCATGTCGGCCCCAAGCGGCTGCACCCGGTGCCGGTCGAGCTGGAGGAACTGCCGCCGGTCGACGCGGTGCTGATCTCGCACGACCACTACGACCACCTCGACATGGCCACCGTCAAGCGCCTGGTGCGCAGCCAGTCCGCGCCCTTCGCGGTGCCACTGGGCATCGGCGGCCACCTGCGCCGCTGGGGCGTCCCCGAGCACCGGATCATCGAGCTGGACTGGGACGAGACCTGCACCCTGGGCGAGCTGGTGCTCACCCTCACCTCCGCGCACCACTTCTCCGGCCGCGGCCTGACCCGCAACACCACCCTGTGGGGCTCCTGGGTGATCGCCGGCCCCCGCCGCAAGGTCTTCTACACCGGCGACTCCGGCTACTTCGAGGGCTACGCCCGGATCGGCGAGCAGCACGGCCCCTTCGACGCCGCCCTGGTGCAGATCGGCGCCTACGACGCGGCCTGGGCGGACATCCACATGACCCCCGAGGACGCCGTCCTCGCCCACCGGGACCTCCGGGCCGGACTCCTGGTGCCGGTCCACTGGTGCACCTTCAACCTGGGCCTGCACCCGTGGGCCGAGCCGATCGAACGGCTGGTCAAGGAGGCCAAGACCCAGGCCGTCCCGCTGGCCGTCCCGCGCCCCGGCGAGCGGGTCGACGTGGACAACCCGCCGGAGCTGGACGGCTGGTGGGAGGCCGTCGCCTGACGGCAGCGGCGCACTCTGGCCGAAACGGCCACGCATCGGGCCGAATACGCTGGCCGGAAGCCCTGTGGACGGGAAATGATGCGGTGCGGACGCCCCTGCGGCGCCCGCACCGCCACCCTCCGCGACCTGGGAGCCCGATTGCCTCCGATCCCTCCGGCCGACACCGTCGGCGCCGCGCACGAGCGCGCCGTCGACCCGCTGTTCCTCGCCCTTCCGCTGCGCTCGCTCGCCGACGCCGCCCTCACCCGGGCCCGTGAACTGGGCGCCGGTCACGCCGACTTCCGCCTGGAGCGGGTCCGCAGCGCCTCCTGGCGGCTGCGCGACGCCCGGCCGGCCGGCACCTCCGACAGCGTGCAGCTGGGCTTCGCCGTCCGGGTGCTGCTGGACGGCGCCTGGGGCTTCGCCGCCGGGGTGGACCTCACCCCCGAGGCCGCGGCGGAGGTCGCCGCCCAGGCCGTCGCGGTGGCTCGGCTGTCCGGCGGGATCAGCCGGGCGGCCGGCTCCACCGAGCGGGTCGAGCTGGCCGACGAGCCCGTCCACCGGGACGTCACCTGGGTCTCCGCGTACGAGGTCAACCCCTTCGAGGTGCCGGACGCCGAGAAGACCGCCCTGCTCGCCGAACGCAGCTCCCGGCTGCTGGCCGCCCCGGGCGTCTCGCACGTCCGGGCCGCCCTGCTGACGGTGCAGGAGAACAAGTTCTACGCCGACACCGCGGGCACCATGACGACCCAGCAGCGGATCCGGCTCTACTCCGACCTGGAGGCCACCTCGGTCGACGAGCGCACCGGCGCCTTCGACTCGATGCGCACCCTGGCCCCACCGGTCGGCCGCGGCTACGAGCACCTCACCGGCGGCGGGTGGGACTGGGACGCGGAGCTCGCCGAACTGCCCGTCCTGCTGGCCGAGAAGATGAAGGCCCCGAGCGTCCGGGCGGGCCGCTACGACCTGGTCGTCGACCCGTCCAACCTCTGGCTGACCATCCACGAGTCGATCGGCCACGCCACCGAGCTGGACCGCGCGCTCGGCTACGAGGCCGCCTACGCCGGCACCTCCTTCGCCACCTTCGACCAGCTCGGCAGTCTCCGCTACGGTTCCGACCTGATGCACGTCACCGGCGACCGCACCGCCGAACACGGCCTGTCCACCATCGGCTACGACGACGAGGGCGTCGCCACCCAGTCCTGGGACCTGATCAGGGACGGCGTCCTGGTCGGCTACCAACTCGACCGGGGCATGGCCAAGTTGAAGGGCTTCGAGCGCTCCAACGGCTGCGCCTTCGCGGACTCCCCCGCGCACGTCCCGGTCCAGCGGATGGCCAACGTCTCGCTCCAGCCCGCCGCCGACGGCCCCGACACCGAGGGCCTGTTCGCCGGGGTGGAGAACGGCCTGTACATCGTCGGCGACCGCTCCTGGTCGATCGACATGCAGCGCTACAACTTCCAGTTCACCGGCCAGCGCGCCTACGCCATCAAGAACGGTGAACTCGCCGGCCAGGTCAAGGACTTCGCCTACCAGGCCACCACCACCGACTTCTGGGGGTCGATGACGGCGGTCGGCGGCCCGCAGACCTACGTCCTCGGCGGCGCCTTCAACTGCGGTAAGGCGCAGCCCGGCCAGGTCGCGGCGGTCAGCCACGGCTGCCCGTCGGCACTGTTCCGCAACGTCAACGTGCTCAACACCCAGCAGGAGGCGGGTCACTGATGACCGCGACGCAGCCCCACGAACTCGTCGAGCTGGCACTCGGCCTCTCCCGCGCCGACGGCTGCGTGGTGATCGCCGACGAGGAGTCCACCGCCAACCTGCGCTGGGCCGGCAACGCCCTGACCACCAACGGCGTCACCCGCGGCCGCCGCCTCACCGTGATCGCCACCGTGGCCGGCGCCGAGGGCACCGCCTCCGGAGTGGTCTCCCGTGAGGCCGTCACCGCCGAGGACGTCGAAGGCCTGGTCCGGGCCGCCGAGGAGGCCGCCCGCGCGGCCGGTCCCGCCGAGGACGCCCAGCCGCTGGTCACCGACCGGCCGTCGTCCCCGGACTTCGCCGCGCCGCCCGGGGAGACCTCGATCGAGGTGTTCGACGCCTTCGGCCCGGCCCTCGGCGAGGCCTTCGCCCGCGCCGCCGCCCAGGGCGAACTGCTCTACGGTTTCGCCCGGCACGAGGTCACCACCAGCTACCTGGGCAGTTCCACCGGCCTGCGGCTGCGCCACGACCAGCCCACCGGCACGGTCGAGATCAACGGCAAGACGGCCGACCTCACCGGCTCGGCCTGGGTCGGCGCCGCCACCCGGGACTTCACCGACGTCGACGTCCCGGCCCTGCACGCCGAGCTCACCAAGCGCCTCGGCTGGGGCGCCCGCAGGATCGACCTGCCGGCCGGCCGCTACGAGACCCTGCTGCCGCCCTCGGCCGTCGCCGACCTGATGATCTACCTCCACTGGTCCTCCGGCGGCCGGGACGCCCACGAGGGCCGGACGGTCTTCTCCAAGCCCGGCGGCGGCACCCGGGTCGGCGACAAGCTCGCCGGCCTGCCGCTGACCCTGCGCGCCGACCCGGACGAGCCCGGCCTGGAGGCCGCCCCGTTCGTGCTGGCGCACAGCTCCGGCGGCGACGTCTCGGTCTTCGACAACGGCGCGCCGATCACCGCCACCGACTGGATCCGCGAGGGCGTGCTGACCGACCTGATCACGAGCCGCCACGCGGCCGGCCTCACCGGCCTGCCGCTGCGCCCGGCGGTCGACAACCTGGTGCTGGAGACGGCCGACCAGGAGTCCGCGCCGACCCTGGACGAGATGATCGCCCGCACCGAGCGCGGCCTGCTGCTCACCTGCCTCTGGTACATCCGCGAGGTGGACCCGGCGACGCTGCTGCTCACCGGGCTCACCCGGGACGGCGTCTACCTGGTGGAGAACGGCGAAGTGGTCGGCGCCGTCAACAACTTCCGGTTCAACGAGTCCCCGGTCGACCTGCTCGGCCGGATCACCGAGGCGGGCCGCACCGAACGCTGCCTGCCCCGCGAGTGGAGCGACTACTTCACCCGCACCGCGATGCCACCTGTGCGTGTCGCGGACTTCAACATGAGTTCGGTCAGCCAGGCCTCATAGCCGCTGGCCGACGGGGGGATACCAAGAACATGATGGACGAGAAGCGGCTGGTCAGGTCGAGCAAGATGCTGTCGCGCATCCTGCGCCACGAGCCGGAGCTGGTGGGCATCACGCTGGACGGCTCCGGCTGGGTCCGGGTCGAGGTCCTGCTCGACGCCCTCGCGGCGAAGGGCAGGCCGCTCACCAGGGCCGAGCTGGACCACGTCGTGGCCACCAACAACAAGCGCCGCTTCGGCTTCTCGCCGGACGGCCTCTCCATCCGCGCCAACCAGGGCCACACGGTGGCGGTCGACCTCGGTCTGACCGCCACCGTGCCGCCCCACGTGCTCTACCACGGCACCGCCGACCGCCACCTGGCGTCGATCTTCCGCGAGGGCCTGCGCCCGATGACCCGGCAGGACGTGCACCTCTCGGCGGACACCGAGACCGCGACCCGGGTCGGCGCCAGGCACGGCCGCCCGGTCGTGCTGACCGTGAACGCGGCCGCGATGGCGGCGGCCGGCCACGAGTTCCGGCTCAGCGAGAACGGCGTCTGGCTCACCGACGCCGTACCCCCGCGGTACCTCTCCCGGCGCTCCTGACGGCGGATGGGCCCGTACGGCCCTCCCACCACGTCCGACCGGGTGGGCCCCGCCCACCCGGTCTCGTCGTCCCCGGCGCCCGGGCGTACCGTGAGGAGGCCGCGCGGAACGGCGCGCGGGTGCGTGGACGAGGGCGGTAGGACACATGGGCAAGAGCGCCGAAGGCGGACGGGTCTACCGGATCACGGGGGCGCGCAGCAGCCTCACCGAAGACGTCCGGGGACGCCAGCGCCGCTACGTCATCTCGATGCTGGTCCGCACCCTCTGCGTGCTGCTCGCGGTGGCGCTGTGGGACGTCCAGCGCTGGCTCGCCTTCGCGGCACTGGCGGGCGGCGTGCTGCTGCCGTACTTCGCGGTGCTGGTCGCCAACGCGGGCCGGGAGCGGGCGCCGTCGCTGCCGAGCACCTTCGACTTCCCCTCCGAGACCCCGCTGATGCTCGGCCCGGGTGGTACGGGTGGGGCTGGCGTGCCCAGTGGTACAGGACAGGCAAAGACCGCTGGCACCGAAACTTCACAGGGCACGGACTGACCGCCCGGTTCACGGCGGTTGAGCCCGAATCAGCTGGGCGAAAGCTCAAAAGAAGCTCAGATTAATCATGCAAGACCTCCCCATCCGGGGGTCCCGGCGTGACATACTGCGTACGCGCTCCGCATCCCCCGTCGGAGCGACGGACCGACGCCGGGCGGCTCCCCCCGTGGCTGCCCGGCGTCGCCATGCCCGGATCCGGGCGGCCCCGGACGACGCACCGCAGCGGCGTGACAGACTGGCGGTGACGACGCGCCCGCCGAGCACCGAGGACGGCCCCCGATGGACACCCCGCAGACCCCGATCTGCTCCGCCAAGGGCTGCCGGGCGGACGCCCGTTGGGTGCTGGTGTGGAACAACCCCAAGCTGCACACCCCGGACCGCCGCAAGACCTGGCTGGCCTGCGAGGAGCACCGCGAGCACCTGTCCCAGTTCCTCGGCGTGCGCGGCTTCCTCAAGGAGGTCGTCGCCTTCGCCGACTGGGCGCCCGAGGAGGACTAGCCGCCGATCGCCGACATCGGCCGCTCGGGCTGGTGGAACTCCGGGTCGTCGATCCCGGCCCCGGCCTTCTTGCCCCACATCGCCGCCCGCCACAGGGCGGCCAGCTCCGCGTCGTCCGCCCCCGAGCGCAGCACGGTGCGCAGGTCGGTCTCCCCGGTCGCGAACAGGCAGTTGCGCACCTGCCCGTCCGCGGTCAGCCGGGTCCGGTCGCAGGCCCGGCAGAACGGGCGGGTGACGGAGGCGATCACGCCGACCCGGCCCGGGCCGCCGTCCACCACCCAGCGCTCGGCCGGGGCCGCGCCCCGGCGCGCGGAAGGCTCGGGGGTGAGCTCGAAGCGGGCGCCCAGCAGGTCGAGGATCTCGCCCGCGGTGACCATCGACGAGCGGTCCCAGCCGTGCTGGGCGTCCAGCGGCATCTGCTCGATGAAGCGCAGCTCGTAGCCCCGCTCCAGGCACCAGGCCAGCAGGTCGGCCGCCTCGTGGTCGTTGACCCCGCGCATCAGCACCGCGTTCAGCTTCACCGGCGCCAGCCCGGCCGCCTCGGCGGCGGCCAGCCCGTCCAGCACGTCCTGGTGGCGCCTGCGGCGGGTGAGGGTGAGGAACACCTCGGGGTCGAGAGTGTCCAGCGAGACGTTGACCCGGTCCAGCCCGGCCTCGCGCAACGCGGCGGCCGTCCGGGCCAGCCCGATGCCGTTGGTGGTCAGCGACAGCTCGGGGCGCGGTTCCAGCTCCGAGCAGGCGGCCACGATCGCGACCAGTCCGGGGCGCAGCAGGGGCTCGCCGCCGGTGAAGCGGACCTCGCGCACGCCCAGGTCGCGCACTGCCACGGTGACCAGCCGGACGATCTCCTCGTCGGTCAGGAGGTCGGGCTTGGCCAGCCACTGGAGGCCCTCCTCCGGCATGCAGTACGTGCAGCGGAGGTTGCACCGGTCGGTCAGGGAGACCCGCAGGTCGACGGCCTGTCGTCCGAAGGTGTCGAGCAGCACGTGGCTTCCCTTTCCCGAGTAGCGGCCGGCTTCCGGGGAAAGCAGCCGGCCCGGCCACCGTCGCGGCGGAGCCGGGCCAGCATAGTCATGCCGCAACGATCAGTGGGCGCCCAGTCCGGTGAGCGAGCGGACCTCCAGTTCAGCGTACTTCGCCGGGTCGGGGCGTTCCTTGGACAGGAGGGTGCCCAGCCAGCCGGCCAGGAAGCCGATGGGGATGGAGACCAGGCCGGGGTTCTCCAGCGGGAACCAGTGGAAGTCGGAGTGCGGGAAGAGCGAGGTCGCCTTGCCCGACACCACTGGGGAGAAGACCACCAGCAGCACGGAGCTGATCAGCCCGGCGTAGACCGAGCTGACCGCGCCGGTGGTGGTGAAGCGCTTCCAGAACAGCGAGTAGAGCAGCGTCGGCAGGTTCGCCGAGGCCGCCACCGCGAAGGCCAGGGCGACCAGGGCGGCGGTGTTGAGCTTGTCCGCGTAGAGGCTGAGCACGATCGAGACCGCGCCGATCCCGACGGCCGCCCACTTGGCCGAGCGCACCTCCTCCCGCTCGCTCGCCTTCCCGCGCCGGATCACGTTGGCGTACAGGTCGTGCGCGAACGAGGCGGAGGAGGCCAGGGTTAGCCCGGCGACCACGGCCAGGATGGTGGCGAAGGCGACCGCCGAGATCACCGCGAGCAGGATCGCCCCGCCGGTGCTGCCGCTGCCGCCGCCGAGCACCTCGGCCAGCTGAGGGGCGGCCGTGTTGCCGGCCGCATTGGCCGCCTTGATCTGCTTGGAACCGACCAGCGCCGCCGCGCCGAAGCCGAGCGCCAGGGTCATCAGGTAGAAGACGCCGATGATGCCGATCGCCCAGAGCACCGACTTCCGGGCCGCCTTGGCGGTGGGCACGGTGTAGAAGCGGACCAGGATGTGCGGCAGGCCGGCGGTGCCGAGGACCAGCGCGATGCCGAGGCTGATGAAGTCGAGCCTGGCGGTGCCGGTGCCGTACTTCTGCCCGGGCTGGAGGAAGGCCTCGCCCTTGCCGCTGGCGCTCGCCGCCGCGCCGAGCAGTTCGGAGGGGTTGAAGTGGTACTTGGCCAGCACCAGGACGGTCATCAGCGCGGCGCCGGCGATCAGCAGCACGGCCTTGACGATCTGCACCCAGGTGGTGCCCTTCATCCCTCCTATCACCACGTAGATGATCATCAGCGCGCCGACCGCGACGACGGTCCAGCGCTTGGCGGCGCTCCCCTCGACCCCGAGCAGCAGGGCCACCAGCGTCCCGGCACCGACCATCTGGGCCAGCAGGTAGAAGATCGACACCACGATGGTGGACACGCCCGCGGCGGTGCGCACCGGGCGCTGGCGCATCCGGAAGGCGAGCACGTCCGCCATGGTGAACCGGCCGGAGTTGCGCAGCGGCTCGGCGATCAGCAGCAGCGCGACCAGCCAGGCGACCAGGAAGCCGATCGAGTACAGGAAGCCGTCGTACCCCGCGAGCGCGATGGTGCCGGCGATGCCGAGGAAGGAGGCGGCGGACATGTAGTCGCCGGAGATGGCCAGGCCGTTCTGGAAGCCGGTGAAGCCGCGGCCGCCCGCGTAGAAGTCGGCGGCGCTGCGGTTCTGCCGCCCGGCCCAGAGGGTGATGGCCAGGGTCGTCAGCACGAAGAGTCCGAACAGGGCCATCGTCAGGCCGCGGTGATCGGTGGCGGAGCTGGCGAGCAAGGTCATTCGGCGGCCTCCCGGGGAGCGTGGACGACGGCGCCGCGGGCCTCGCGGATCGCGGCGGCGGGCGGGTCGATCCTCCGGTCCGCGTAGCGGGCGTACCAGCCGGCGATGACGAAGGTGGTGGCGAACTGCAGCAGCCCGAGCACCAGGGCCACGTTGATGTGCCCGAGGACCTTGGTGCCCATCAGGCCGGGGGCGTAGCAGGAGAGCAGGACGTACAGCAGGTACCAGAGCACGAAACCGATGGTGACCGGGAAGGCGAAGCTCCGGAACGAGCGCCGCAGGGTGCGGAACTCCTCGCTGTCGTCGATGAGTTGGACTTCCGTGGCAGTAGTGGTGATCGGCGGCGAATCCACTCTGTCTCCTCACTCCTTCGGCGTAGCGGTCACACGAGGGGAAGAATCGAACGTGAGGGGCGACACATTCCTCGTGCGCGCCGCGCAATGCTAGGAGCGTCGCGCCCACCCCGGAAGGGGTTGACCGCGATCAGCCGGTCGTTCACCCCCTCGCACTATCCAATTGGCTGAAAAGCATCCTTCCCGTCACTCATGGATCCGGGCCCGACAACCGAAGAGGGCGGCACCGTCCAACGGTGCCGCCCTTGTTGACGAAGCGTCAGAACGCGATCCGGACCTTCAGCGCGGAGCGGTCGTCCATCGCCCGGTAGCCGTCCGGCACGCCGTCCAGGTCCACCGTCCGGTCGAAGACCAGGCCGGGCTCGATCGCGCCCGAGAGGACATCCGGAAGGAGCTCGGGAATGTACGCCCTGGCCGGAGCGACGCCACCGTTGAGCGAAACGTTTCGGCCGAACATCTGACCGATGTCGACGCCCGCGCTGCCGCCGTGCGGCACACCCACGTAACCGACCGCGCCGCCGTCCCGGGTGATCGAGATCGCCGTCCGCATCGACTCCTCGGTGCCCACCGCCTCCAGCACCGCGTGCGCGCCCAGACCGCCGGTCAGCTCCTTCACCGCCTCGATCGCGGCCTCGCCGCGCTCGGCCACCACGTCCGTCGCCCCGAAACGCCGGGCCAGCTCGGTCCGGGCGGGGTGCCGGCCCAGCGCGATGATCCGGCCCGCGCCCAGCCGGTTCGCCGCCAGCACGCCGCACAGGCCCACCGCGCCGTCGCCGACCACCGCGACCGTCGCACCGGGGCGCACCCGCGCCGACACGGCCGCGTGGTGCCCGGTGGACATCACGTCGGACAGCGCCAGCAGCCCCGGCAGCAACTTCTCGTCACCCGCCGCCTCCTTGGGCAGCTTCACCAGCGTCCCGTCCGCGAACGGCACCCGGACCGCCTCCCCCTGACCGCCGTCCGAGCCGACCTGCCCCCAGAACCCGCCGTGCGGGCAGGACGTCTGCAGCCCTTCGAGACAGAACTCACAGACGCCGTCCGACCAGACGAAGGGGGCGACCACCAGGTCGCCCTTCGCGAAGCCGCGGACCTCGGCGCCGACCTCCTCGACCACGCCCAGGAACTCGTGCCCGATCCGCTGCCCGGCCACCCGCTCGGCCACTCCGCGGTAGGCCCACAGGTCGCTGCCGCAGATGCAGGCGTTCACCACCCGCAGCACCACGTCCGTCGGGTGCTGGATGACCGGGTCCGGTACCTCTTCGATCCGGATGTCGTTCGGTCCGTGGATCACCGTGGCGCGCATGCGTTCTTCCTCACACAAATCCGACCGAGCGGCCGGAAACGATCTCGACCAGATGTACGACACCCCCGCCGCCCACTCTATTCCGGCCGTCGGGCCGGAACATTCCGACCGGACCCCGCCGGCCCGCCCCTTATCCTGTTGGACCATGCAACCGATCCAGCCCGAGACGTACGGCGCGCCGCGGACCGCCCCGGTCCCCGCCCAGCGCTCCGCCGCCCCCGCCGAGGGCTTCGCGGTCGTCGACGTCGAGACCACCGGTCTCGGCCGCTCCGACCGCGTCATCTCGGCGGGCGTCTACCAGCTGGACCAGGACGGAGAGGTCACCGACCACTGGTACACCCTGGTCAACCCCGAGCGGGACCCGGGCCCGGTCTGGATCCACGGCCTCACCGCCGAACTGCTCTCCGGCGCGCCTACCTTCCCCGAGATCGCCGACG
The DNA here is from genome assembly GCF_042734825.1 of Kitasatospora sp. NPDC059648. NCBI lineage: Bacteria > Bacillati > Actinomycetota > Actinomycetes > Kitasatosporales > Streptomycetaceae > Kitasatospora > Kitasatospora sp. NPDC059648. Next base: position 19,952 of record NZ_JBHWDU010000004.1, read on the forward strand.
AGTTCGCCGCGCGCCTGGAGAACCGCGTGCTGGTCGCGCACAACGCGCTCTTCGACTGGAACATGATCTCCCGCGAGTTCTCCCGGGCCGGCCTCCGCGCCCCGGTCGAACAGCGGCTGTGCACCATGGTGCTCTCCCGCGACCTGCGCCTTCCGCTGCCCAACGGCAAGCTCGCCTCGCTCGCCGCCCACTTCGGCGTCCAGCAGCGCCAGGCCCACAACGCCCTGGACGACGCCCGGGTGCTCGCCGAGGCCTTCCGCCCCAGCCTCCGCCTGGCCCGCCTGGCCGGCCTCCCGCTGCCGCTGCAGACCTGTGTCGCGGTCACCGACCTCGGCGAGGACGAGCCCGCCGCCCCCGGCCGCGGCAACTGGACCGGCTCCCAGTACCGCCAGGCCAAGAAGCGCCCGCCCTGCCCCTACCCCAACCCGGGGCGCTGGGAGGACGGCAAGCCGCTGGTCCAGGGCATGCGGGTGGCCTTCACCGGCGACACCGCCACCGACCGCGAGGTGCTGGAGGACCGCGCCGTGGAGGCCGGCCTGCACATCGCCACCTCGGTCAGCCGGCTCACCAGTCTGCTGGTCACCAACGAGCCGACCAGCTGGAGCGGCAAGGCCCGCAAGGCCCGCGACGTCGGCACCCCGGTCGTCACCGAGGACGCCTTCCTCCAGCTGCTGCGCGAGGTCGCCCCGCACCCCGGTGCGTGAGCCGGTTGTGAGGTCGGCGTACCGTTCCCATGTGTACCGATTTCTGCTGACCCGCCAGTGGCTGATCACCATGCTGATCGCGCTGCTGCTGATCCCCGCGACGATCAAGCTGGGCTTCTGGCAGCTGCACCGCCACGAGGCGCGGGTGGCCCGGAACGAGCTGGTCGGCAGGGCCCTCAAGGCGTCGCCGGTGCCCTTCGACACCCTGTCGCCGAGCCCCGGCGCCGCGGTGCCCTCCGCCCTCACCTGGCACGCCGTGACGGCCACCGGACAGTACGACCCGGCACACGAGTTCGTGGTCCGCAAGCGGACCGACTCCAACGGCACCCTCGGCTACTTCGTCGTCACCCCGCTGAAGCTCTCCGACGGCAAGGGCACCGTACTGGTCAACCGCGGCTGGGTCCCCTCCGGCGACGGTGCCACCGAGTACCCGCCCGTCCCGGCCGCCCCGGCTGGCGAGGTCACCCTCACCGGCCGGCTGCGGGCCGACGAGACCACGGGCAGCAGCGGCGGCTGGGTCAAGGACCGGGCCGGCCTCCCCGCCCGCCAGTTCAACCTGATCAACACCGAGCAGCAGGCCAAGGAGAGCGGCACCACCCTCCTCGGCGGCTACCTGGAGCTCACCGCCACCACCCCGGCCCCGGCCGACCAGCCCGAGCTGGTCCCCGAGCCCAACCACTCGGACATCGGCCCGCACATGGCCTACGCCGTCCAGTGGTGGCTGTTCACCGCGATGATCCCGGTCGGCGTCTGGGTGCTCGTGCGGCGCGAGGCCAAGGACCGCGCCAAGCAGGCCGCCGAGCCCGAGGCCGAGCTCGACGCCCTGCCCGCCTGAGGGCCCGGCGGCGCCGGCGGACGTCTGGCTAGAGAACGTCCTCCAGCTCCCGCAGCAGCCTCGCCTTCGCCCGGGCACCCACCACCGACCGCACCGGCAGCCCGCCCCGGAACAGCATCAGCGTCGGCATCGACAGCACGCCGTACGCCGCCTGGGTCCGGGGGTTGCGGTCCACGTCGACGCTCACCACCCGCAGGCGGTGGGCCTCCTCCCGGGCGACGTCCGCCAGTACCGGCGCCATCATCCGGCACGGCGGGCACCAGTCCGCCGTGAAGTCGACCAGCACCGGCCCCTCGGCCGCCAGCACCTCCGCCGCGAAGGTCTCGTCCGTCACCGCCGGCACACCCGCGATCCGCACCATCGTCTACTCCTCCGTCAGTTCACACAGGGGCGGCTGCTCGGAGACCGCGAGTTCGTCCCGCGCCCGGACGGCGCGGGCGAACTGCCCGGCCACCTGCTCGCGCACCTCCTGGAGCCGCGCGATGCACTCGTCCAGTTCGGCGAGCTTGCGGCGGTAGACCTCCAGCGAGGCCGGGCAGGAATCCCCGTCCGGGTGCCCGGCCCGCAGGCACTCCACGAACGGCCGGGTCTCCTCCAGGCCGAAGCCGAAGTCCTGGAGCATCCGGATCTCCCGCAGCAGCCGCAGGTCCCCCTCGTCGTACGCCCGGTACCCGTTGCCCGCCCGCCGGGCCGGCAACAGCCCCAACTGCTCGTAGTACCGCAGCGCCCGCGTGGTCGTCCCCGCCCGCTCCGCCAACTCCCCGATCCGCACGCCGAACCACTCCTCCCGAACAACCGGCACCGACGGTAAACCTTCCCCCGGACGTCAACGCCAGTGCGAACCCGCGGGCCCGGGGCCAGCCGGACGTACCCTCGCCCGGCAAGATGTCCCCATGGATCTCGGACTGAAGAACAAGGCCTACATCGTCACCGGCGCCACCCGGGGCCTCGGCCTCGCCGCCGCCCGCGAACTCGTCGCCGACGGCGCCCACGTGCTCGTCAGCGGCCGCACCCAGGAGGCCGTCGACGCCGCCGTCGACGAGCTCGGCACCCTCGGCACCGCCCACGGCCTGGTCGCCGACAACGCCGCCCCGGACACCGCCGAGCGCCTGGTCGCCGAGGCGAACCAGCGCTTCGGCCGCTTCGACGGCATCCTGATCAGCGTCGGCGGCCCCCAGGCCGGCCCGGTCGAGACCACCCTCGAATCCGCCTGGCGCGACGCCTTCGAGTCCGTCTTCCTCGGCGCCCTCCGCCTCGCCCGGACCGCGGCCGCCGCCCTGCCCTCCGGCGGCGTGATCGGCTTCGTGCTCTCCAGCTCCGTCCGTCAGCCGATCCCCGGCCTCGGCATCTCCAACGGCCTGCGTCCCGGCCTCGCCATGGCCGCCAAGTCCCTCGCCGACGAGCTCGGCCCGCGCGGTATCCGGGTGCTCGGCCTGCTCCCCGCCCGGATCGACACCGACCGGGTCCGCGAGCTCGACGCCCTCGCGCCCGACCCGGAGGCGGCCCGCGCCGAGGCCTCCGCCGGCATCCCGCTGCGCCGCTACGGCACCCCGGAGGAGTTCGGCAAGGTCGCCGCGTTCCTGCTCTCCCCCGCCGCGTCCTACCTGACCGGGCTGATGGTCCCCGTGGACGGCGGCGCGCTCCGCTCGCTCTGACCTACTCCAGCCGGCGGTGCCCCCGCCGACCGCGGCGCCGCTTCCCGGCGGGGGCCTCCTGCAGCACCCGGATCCGCAGCTCGGCCGGCAGCTCCGCCAGTCCCAGGCTCCGGACGGCGTCCGTCCGGGGCCCGTCCTCGAAGTGCTCCACCAGCCCCACCGGGTCCCCGCCCGGCGTCAGCCGCACGGCCCCGCGCAGCCGGGGGCGTCCGGCCGCGCGCACCAGTCGCACCCCGGCTCGCTCGACCTCCGGCAGCACCGCCGTGCCCTGCTCCAGCGCCTCCTCCAGCGCCCTCGCGCTCACCTTCAGCCGCAGGCCGCCCGCTCCCGGGGTCAGCACCTCGATCCCGGGCAGCCCGGTCCGCCGCAGCTGCGCGACCAGCCACCACCCCGCCCCCAGCACCAGCACCGACAGTCCGCCGATCACCGTCGGCCACCACCAGGAGGTCCCCACCCACCGCTCCCGGGAGCGGGTACTGACCACCGGTTGGTCCGGCGACGTCAGCGGCCACCAGCCCGGCGGATCGACGCCCAGCCGCCGGTACAGGTCCAGCCCGCCCGCCAGCACCAGCACCCCGACCCCCAGCAGCACCGCCCCCAACAGTCCCAGCAGCACCCGGTTGACGACCGACCGCCTCACCCCGAGGCCTCCCCCGCCCCGTGGGCCGGCTGCTCGGACGGCGTCCCGTCGGCCGGCTGCTCGGGCGGCGCCCCGTCGGCCCCCGTGCCGGCCGCCCCCCGCCAGGACCGCACGTCCAGCCGCAGCGGCCGCGCCAGGCCCACCCGCCCCAACTCCTCCCGCAGCTGCCGCTGCACCAGCGCCGGATCCACCGGCCCGCTCACCGACACCCGCACCCGCCGCCGCCCGACCCTGATCCGCAGGCGGTCGACGCCCGTCAGCCCGGCGGCCCGGTCCGTCAGCAGGTGCCCGATCCCGGCCCGCTCGATCGCCGCCTCCGTCCCCCCGTACGGCCGCAGCACCAGCCACCGCCGCAGCCCGGGCGCGATCGCCAGCCACAGCAGCCACCCGCCCAGCAGGATCGACACTCCGGCCCCCACCAGCACCCACAGGTCGTCCAGGTGACGCGTGGCCAGCTCGTCCGCGACCTGTGCCCGCCACCGCCGGGCCGGCTGCCCGGCCCGCACCGCGACCACGTCGTACAGCAGCGCCCCCACCGCCACCAGCACCGCCGTGGCGACCAGCGCCGCCGTCACCGCCCGCCCGGCCCGCGGCCGGGGCACCTTCCGCGCCGCGCCGGCCACCGGGCCGGTCGGCTCCGGGACCCGGCTCACCACGTTCCCCCGGCGACCAACTTCTCGACCTCCACGACCACTTCGGACACCCTGGTCCCGGTCAGCCCGAGCACCCGCCCGGCCACCCGCTCCCGGACACGCCGGGCGAGGGCCGCCAGGTCGGCGGGGAAGGGCGCGTCGACGGCCACCCGGACGGTCACCGTGCTGCCCGGCCGGGCCACCGACACCCGGGGCGGCACACCCTTGACCGACCGCCCGGCCCACGCCTCGGCGAGCACTTCCCGGGCCGCCTTCCCCGCGATCCGCGCGTACACCCGGTCGGCGACCCGGAGCCGCCCCCGGCGGGCCGCACCGGGGGCGGGGGCGGGAACCGAGGCCGTCATCAGCGCCGCCGGTCGCGGCCGCGGAGCAGGTCGCCGAGATCGCCGAGGTCGATGTCCCCCTCCAGCAGCCGCCCGGCCACGAAGCCGACCAGCCCGAGGGCGGCCACCAGCAGGAACGCCGCGAACCCGCCGAAGTACCCGGCGAAGCCGAGGGCCATGCCCACCACCAGGCCGACGATGGCCAGGTTCATCCGCTACTCCCTCGTCCTCCGCAGGGTGCTACTTGAGCTTGGGCCGATGCCCGGGTGCCGTGGCCTGCTCCTCTTCCTCCTCGAACTCCGGTTCGTCCGGGAGGTGGACGTCGTTGACCGCGATGTTGACCTCGACGACCTCCAGGCCGGTCATCCGCTCGACCGCGTCGATGATGTTCTCCCGCACCTGGCGGGCGAGTTCGGGGATCACCACGCCGTACTCCACCACCAGGGCGATGTCGATCGCAGTCTGCTTCTCGCCGATCTCGGCCTTGATCCCGCGCCCGACGCTGGACTTGCCGCCGGGCACCCGGTCCCGCATCGCGCCGAAGGTGCGGGCGAGCCCGGAACCCAGCGCGTGGATGCCGGAGACCTCCCGGGCGGCCATCCCGGCGATCTTCTCCACCACGCCGACGGCAAGTGCCGTGTGGCCGCGTTCACCGGCTGTGTGTCCGCCGGCCCCGGCCGCACCGGGCACGGACCTGGCGCCGACGGGCGGCCCGGGCGTCGGTGCCCCGCCGGGGCTCTTGTGCATGGTCGCGGGCGTCGGAGTTTCAGGCATGGGGCGCATCTCCCTCGTAGCGGCTCCAGCTATATCGCAAACCTCCCCAACTGTGGCATTTCGCCACGGCCCCCGCCCGTCGAGCGCGCCCCGGGAACGCCGAAGGCCCGGTCCCGGGGCTCTCCCGGACCGGGCCTCCCAGCGGATGCGCGGCGGTCAGTCGCCGATGCCCGCGAGCTCCCGCAGTCGCCGCGCCTGCGCCGCCCGTTCGGCCGAACGCTGCTCGTCGTACGACCGTCCGGAGGCACCCTGCAGCAGCGCCTTGGTCTCGGTCACGGCCCCGCGGGGAGCGGCCAGCAGGGCGGCGGCGAGGTCCCGGGCGGCGGAGTCCAGCTCCCCGCCGGGGACGGCCAGATTGGCCAGCCCGATAGCGGCGGCCTCCTCCGCGCCGACCCAGCGGCCGGTCGCGCAGATCTCCAGCGCCCGGGCGTAGCCGACGAGTTCGACCAGCGGCTTGGTCCCGGCCAGGTCGGGGACGAGCCCGAGCGAGGTCTCCTTCATCGCGAACTGGACGTCGTCGGCGACCACCCGCAGGTCGCAGCCGAGCGCGAGCTGGAAGCCCGCTCCCACGGCGTGGCCCTGGACGACGGCGATGGAGACCAGGTCGGCGCGGCGCCACCAGGTGAAGGCCTCCTGGTACGAGGCGATGGCGTCGTCCAGTTCCTTGTCCGCGGAGCCGGCCAGCTGCAGGAAGGTGGGCTCGCCGGAGATGCCCTCGGGGGTGAACATGGCCCGGTCCAGGCCGGCGGAGAAGGAGACTCCCTCGGCTCGCAGCAGCACCACCCGCACGCTGCCGGGCAGTTCGCGCCCGGCCTGGGCGAGGGCGCGCCATAGCGCGGGCGACTGGGCGTTGCGCCGCTTGGGCTGACAGAGGGTGACGACGGCGAGCTCGCCGTCGAGCTCCAGGCGGACGCCGTCCCGCTCCCAGCTCGGGGCCTGCGGGTCGGTGGCGGGGGCGGTCATGCGGGAACCTCCGGTGGCGGGGACGTGGCTACCGGAGAGTAACAAACCTGGGCGCGAACGGGCAGGGCCCGCGGCCCGGAAAGATCGGAACGGGAAAGGGACCGGGGTCCGGACATGACGATCGGCGGCCGGTCCACTCGACCCGAGGGCGGACGCCCAGCTGTGGTCAGCCGTCGTCTCCTCGGCCGGCGTCCTGCCGCCGCGCCACCCAGCTCAGAGCCGACGGGCCGTCAGGAACCGGCCGCGGCAGTCGCCTTGTTCTTGCCCCGCGTGGCACCACCGCGGCCCCGGAGGATCACTCCGGACTCGCTCAGCATCCGGTGCACGAAGCCGTACGAACGACCGGTCTCCTCCGCGAGAGCGCGAATGCTCGCCCCGGAGTCGTACTTCTTCTTGAGATCGGCCGCGAGCTTCTCACGCGCGGCACCGGTCACCCGGCTGCCCTTTTTCAGAGTCTCGGCCACCCGTGCCTCCTCGTAGCGTTGCTCGGTCAGATTCCCATGATCACCCATCGACCGCGTCCTGGCCACCCATTCGACAAGGTCGATGTCGCAAATGCGTGGTCCTGCGGTGGTGATCCGAGTGCACCGGGGCGCTCACGCAGAGTGCACGCCCCCGGCCGGGTGCCGCCGGGTGACGAGAAAGAGCTGATCAGCAGCGTCGGCCCGACCACGATCGAGTGGCGGGCCGACGGGAAGTGCTTAAACGGAATCCGGGTCTTCTTCATTCCCGGACACGCCGAAAGGACTAGATTTTCTGGTCCGAAAAGCGGACGGGGCGTCTACTTCCGGTCAGGCCAGCGAGACCAGGTCGGCGTACGACGGGTTCCACAGGTCCTCCACGCCGTCGGGCAGCAGGATGATCCGCTCCGGGTCGAGCGCCTCGACCGCGCCCTCGTCGTGGGTGACCAGCACGACCGCACCGGAGAACTCGCGCAGCGCGCCCAGGATCTCCTCGCGGCTGGCCGGGTCGAGGTTGTTGGTGGGCTCGTCCAGCAGCAGCACGTTGGCGGAGGAGACCACCAGGGTCGCCAGGGCCAGACGGGTCTTCTCACCGCCGGAGAGCACCCCGGCCGGCTTGTCCACGTCGTCGCCGGAGAACAGGAACGACCCGAGGATCTTGCGGATCTGCACGAGGTCGGTGTCCGGCGCGGCCGAGCGCATGTTCTCCAGGACGCTGCGCTCCGGGTCGAGCGTCTCGTGCTCCTGGGCGTAGTAGCCGATCTTCAGGCCGTGGCCCGGGATCACCTCTCCGGTGTCCGGCGCCTCCACCCCGGCCAGCATCCGCAGCAGGGTGGTCTTGCCGGCGCCGTTGAAGCCGAGCACGACGACCCGGGAGCCGCGGTCGATCGCCAGGTCGACGTCGGTGAAGATCTCCAGCGAGCCGTAGGACTTGGACAGGCCGCTGGCGGTCAGCGGGGTCTTGCCGCAGGGGGCCGGCTCCGGGAACCGCAGCTTGGCGACCTTGTCGTTCACCCGGACCTGCTCCAGTCCGGCGAGCAGCTTGTCGGCGCGGCGGGCCATGTTCTGCGCGGCCACCGTCTTGGTCGCCTTGGCGCGCATCTTGTCGGCCTGGGCGTTCAGGGTCGCGGCCTTCTTCTCGGCGTTGGCCCGCTCGCGCTTGCGGCGCTTCTCGTCGTCCTCGCGCTGCTGCTGGTACTGCTTCCAGCCCATGTTGTAGACGTCGATGCAGGAGCGGTTGGCGTCCAGGTAGAAGACCTTGTTGACGACCGTCTCGACCAGGTCGACGTCGTGCGAGATGACGATGAAGCCGCCCTTGTAGGTCTTCAGGAAGTCCCGCAGCCAGACGATCGAGTCAGCGTCCAGGTGGTTGGTGGGCTCGTCGAGCAGCAGTACGTCGGAGTCCGAGAACAGGATCCGGGCCAGCTCGACCCGGCGGCGCTGACCACCGGAGAGGGTGTGCAGCGGCTGGCCGAGGATGCGGTCCGGCAGGCCCAGCGCGGCGGCGATGGTCGCGGCCTCGGCCTCGGCGGCGTACCCGCCCTTGGTGAGGAACTCGGTCTCCAGGCGCGCGTACTTCTTCATCGCGTTCTCCCGGGTGGCGCCCTTGCCGTTGGCCATCCGGTCCTCGTTCTCGCGCATCTTCTTCAGCACGGTGTCGAGGCCGCGGGCGGAGAGGATGCGGTCCTTGGCGAGGACGTCCAGGTCACCGGTGCGCGGGTCCTGCGGGAGGTAGCCGACCTCGCCCGAACGGGTGACCGTGCCGGCGGCGGGCAGGCCCTCGCCGGCCAGCACCTTGGTGAGCGTGGTCTTGCCGGCGCCGTTGCGCCCGACCAGGCCGATCCGGTCGCCTGCGGCGACCTTGAAGCTCGCGGACTCGATCAGGATCCGGGCACCGGCACGCAACTCAAGGGCGTTGGCGGAAATCATGGCTGGGACTACTCCTGGGACGTGGGCGGGCGGCCGGGTACGGGCCCGGGCAGCGGGAAGTGGGGCTTCATCGGCGGTCGGCGCGGTGGAACTGGGCGCCGCCGCCCGCTATTGCCCGGAGAAGATAGCCATGACGGCCAGTCTACCGGGCCGCGCGAAACGCCCCGGGGCACTACCTCCCCGGGGTACCCGCCGGGGTCCGGTTACTGCTGCGCGGCCGCCTGGTCGGTCGCGGACGCCGTCGGGGCGGCCGGGGTCGGCGGGACGGTCGCCGGGCTCGCCGACGGGTCGGCGCAGCCACTCTTCGGGCGGACCGCGGCGAACGGGGCGTCCACGCTGGAGCAGGCCGTCTCGGGAGCCGCCGCCTTGGTGTCGAAGACCTTGGGCGGCACGATCGGGCCGTCGGTGATCTCCACCCGGCTGCGGTCCAGCACCTTCACGGTCGCGGCCGGGCCGGTGATCGTCGACCAGCCGTTGCTGTCCAACCGGTAGCCGGTGATGCCCCCGGAGACGGCCACCCCGGCGCTGTTGGTGCAGGTACGCGGGATGAGCACGGCGTAGTCGGTGTGGACGGTGCGCAGCGGGTCGTAGAGGCAGCCGTTGGAGGGCCGGTCGTTGTAGCGCAGGTCCCCGTCGGCGTCGCGCAGGCCCATGGTCAGGTTCGGCGTCACCACGGCCAGCCAGGGCGATCCGTCCCGCTGGACGGTGTGCAGCGCGGCCGCGGCCCGCTGTACGGCGGTGTCCTTGCGCTGGGCGTCGGTCCGCTTGTCCGCGCCCGGTTCGCCGTCGCCGCGCAGGTAGTCCGCCAGGCCCGGCACGGCGCGGTGCCAGCGCACCTCGTGGTCGCCCGGGCGCACCGAGGTGACCAGGCCGTCGTCCCAGACCACGATCGCGTTGTCGCCGGCCATCGCCAGGTAGAGCGCCTCGGCGCCCTCGCGGCGGTACGTCCAGGCCCGCTCGCCGGTCTGCTTGTGGTACGCCTCCAGGCCGGGGCCGACCACCTTGACGTCCAGGTCGGCCGAGCTGACCGACTGGGAGTTCACCGGGGTCGCGTCCGCGTCGGCGGGCCCCGCCACCCGGTCGCCGAACGGAACCGGCTTGTTCGCGTGCGCCGCCGCACCGGCCGCAAGGACCAGCATCACCGCCAGGGCAGGCAGGATCGAGCGGGGGGTGAGGACACGCGGCGGCTTCCAGGACACGGCCGGAGCGTACCTTTCACCGGGCGCGCGAGTCAGCCGGAATCGCCCCGGGGCCGTCCCGCCCACCGCACGCCCGATCGTGCGCGCCCGTCCCGTACGCCCGCCCGCCCACCTGCGCCGTCGGCACCCGGCCGGTCGGCCGGACCCTCCGCGGCGGGCTCCGTGAGCCCCGCCGGACCGTTACAGAGCTGATACACGCGGCGGCGCCGGTGGGAGGTTGCGGCAGACGGCGTTCGAATATCGCCCACTTTAGGGTGACATTCGGCTTTTCCTTCCGTCGCCGGGCCTACTGTCGGCGAGCGTGGCGCCACCGCCCGTCGACGCGGTCACCGCCCGCCCCGCCCCGCGACGTCCGGAGGACAGACCATGCGCATCGGCCGCCTGACGCTGGCCGCCGCCTCCCTGCTGCTGATGGCCACCGCCAGCGTCCCGGCCGGGACGCCGCTCAGCCGGACCGAACGGCACGCCCTCTCCTCGGGCGCCTCCGAGCCGCGCGGCGCGGCCCCCCGCCCACCGGTCCAGCGGCCCAAGCACGAGCCGCCGTTCGGCGCCTTCGTCGGCTCCTGGGACAAGTACATCCCGCAGATCGGCGAGTACTCCCAGTGGCTCGGCAACGCGAACCTCCAGGTCGGCCACACCTATCTGGCGGGCAACGGCTGGGCGGACGTCGAGGGCGAGCCGGTGGTGCTCGGCATGTGGTCGCAGTGGCGGCTGGCCGACCCGTCCCGGCTGCTGGTGCTCGGCGTGCCGATGCTGGTGCCCAACGAGGCGCAGGTGCCGGACGGCGAGGTCGCCCGGCTGCTCGGCCAGGGCGCGCGCGGGGACTTCGACAGCCACTTCCTCCGGCTCGCCCGCCGGCTGGTGGCGCTCGGCGGCGCGGACACCGTGCTCACCCTCGGCTGGGAGATGAACGGCATCACCTACACCCACCGCTGCAAGCCCGATCCCTCCGCCTGGAAGGCGTACTGGCGGCGGATCGTCGGGGTGATGCGATCGGTCCCCGGGCAGCGGTTCCGCTTCGACTTCGCCCCCAACCGGGGCCTGGACGCCATCCCGTGGACCAAGTGCTACCCCGGCGACGACGTGGTCGACATCATCGGCACGGACAGCTACGACCAGCCCGCCGGCAGCACCTTCGACGACTACGTGCGCGAGCCGTACGGCCTGCAGGACCAGGTGGAGTTCGCGGCCAAGCGCGGCAAGCCGGTCTCCTACCCGGAGTGGGGGCTGTTCCGCAACGGCGACAACCCGGAGTTCGTCCGGCGGATGGTCGACTGGATGCGCACCCACGACACCGCCTACCAGACCGTCACCGACTACTGCCCGCACGGCTTCTTCCAGTGCCGCGACAATCCGCGCTCGACCGCGGTGTTCAAGCAGCTGATGAACGGTTCGCCGGGGGCGCCGCTCGTGCTGCCGACGGCGCCACCGGCCCCGATCGTGCCGGTGGCGCCGAGCGCCCCCACCCCGCCGACCACGCCGACCGCGCCGACCACGCCGAGCGCCCCCACCCCGCCGACCACGCCGACCGGGCCGGGCGCGACCGCGAGTCCTTTCGCCCCCGCGTCGCCGAGCCCGTCCGCGACCCGGACGCCGTCGCGGCGCTGAGCGGCGGTCAGGCCCGGCGGCGGGCCAGCAGCCTCGCCTTGAGCCGGGGGAAGCGGGTGCGCAGCTGGTGCACCGCCGCCTGCCGGGCGCGCACCGCGCCGGCCCGGGCGGCGGCCGCCGGGGCCGCCCCGGCCGGGCCCAGCAGCAGGCGCTGGTTGGACAGCCGGTCCGGCCGCCAGCGCTGCTTGTACGGTTCCTGGCCGCGCAGCAGGCCGAGCACCGGGATGCCCGCGCCGACCGTCTCGTCCAGGGCCGCGCCGAACAGCAGCCCGGCGATGTCCAGCCGCTCGCGCAGCCCGGGATGGGCTCCGTACATGTACAGCCCGCCGAAGGAGGGGCAGAGCAGCAGCAGGTTGACCGCGACCAACTCGCCGTCCAGGTGGAACCGGTGAACCGCCGCCCGGCCGGTGGCGACCAGGCCGACGGTGGACTCGGTCAGGTGCCGGGCGAAGCGCTCGGTGCGGTGCTCCGCGGTGACGCCGCGCTCCTCCCACTGCTGGAAGTGCAGCCGCAGCAGCCCCTCCAGGGCGGCCGGCACCTCGTCCACCGGTGTGGAGCTGACCCGCACCCCGGCCTCGGCGATCTTGCGCAGCTTCACCCGGCTGCGCTGGGCGGTCTTGCCGGGCACCCGCTTGAGCAGCCGCTCCATCGGGACGGCCGGGAGGTACTGGCACAGCGAGTCCTCGTGGCGGCGGCGGGAGCCGCGCCAGTGCTCGTACACCCGCTGCACCGCCGCCTCCGGGTGCACCTCGCGCAGTTCCAGCCAGTGCCAGGGGCGGGTGAGCGGGAGGGCGGCGGCGAACTCGGCGGCGGCCCGGTCGGCGCAGTCGTCGTCGAGCAGGACGTCGCCGTAGTCGACCAGCCCGGCGCCGAGGCCGGTGAGACCGCCGAACGGGCCGCCGCGCCGCATGAAGGCGCCCGCGCCGACCAGCCGGCCGTCCCGGCGGACCAGCACCACCAGCAGCGCGCCGGGGCGGCCGTAGTGGCGCCACCAGGAGCGCTGCCAGGCGGCGGCCTGGAAGAAGGTGGCGGTGCGGCAGCGGGCCGCCAGGTCGTCCCACTCCTCGGCGACGGCGTCGAGGGCGTCGTCCTCGCGGCGCAACTCGGTGGACCAGACCGGCGCGGCCGACTGGGCCGGCAGGCCGGCGGCGCGGGCCTCGGTGCTCATCGCCCGCTCCCAGCGGTGGCCTTCGCCTCTGTCCGGGGCTCGGACTCCGCCTCGGGCTTGCCGCCCGGGCGCGTGCCGGCCTTCGCGGCGGTCCTGGCGGCGGTCTTCGGCTCGGTCCTGGAGTCTTCCCCGGTCCCGGTCCCGGTCTTCGGCCGGGTCCGGCCGGTCTGCGCCGCGCTGCGCGGGCGGGGTGCGGCCGGGGCCGGAACCGGGGCCGCCTCGGCCGGCTCGGCCGGCTCGGGAACCTCCGGTGCCGCGGTCGCCGCGGTCGCCGCCGGAGCCTCGGGGGCCTGCGCCCCCGCGTCGGCCGCGCCGCCGCGCCGACGGGTCATCAGCACCAGCGAGCCGAGGAGCAGCCCGGCCGCGGCGCCGACCGCGACGTCCAGCTCGGCGGAGGGCGTGGTCGGCTTGTCCGGCTCGGCGGCCGGGGCCAGCGTCACCAGCCGGACGTTGGTGTCCCTGGTGCTGGTGTTGGCGAAGGCGACCAGCGAACGGACCACCGCGTCGGCGGTCCGGGCGGCATCCTGGGCGCGGGGCCCGGTGCCGGTGATCTCGATCACCGGGGCGTCCGGGGAGGTCGTCCCGGACACCAGGGACTCCAGCTCGGCCCGGGTGCGGCCGGTCTCGGCGGCCGCGACCGCGAGCACCTGGGGCTGGCCCGCGAGCCGCCCGTAGGCCTGGGCGAAGTTGGTCGCGGTCCCCGACTCCCCCGGGCTCTGCGGCACCACGAGGACGTAGGCGCTGGCCGAGTACGAGGGGGGCGAGACGACGGCGTACCCGGCGCCGGCCGCGGCGCCCAGCGGCACCGCGAGCGCCACCGGCCACCAACGGCGGACCAGGTGGCGGGCGCTTCGGCGCGGTGTGGTCATGGGTGTGACTCCTTGGGTCTGGAACAGCGGTACCGGCGGCGGGCGGTCAGACGCGGGCCAGTCGGTCGTAGAGGGCGCCCAGGTCGGCGGCGACCCGGGCGATGTCGTAGTGGCCGACGGCCGGGGGATGCGGCAGCGGGTCGGCGATGTGGCCGCTCAGCTGCCGCAGGTCGCGCAGCGCGGCGGCGTACGCGGCGGGCTCGGAGGGGATGCGTCGGGCCTGCGGGGCGGCGCTGGGCGGCAGTTCGTCCAGCGCCGGGCAGGCGCTGTGCCGCACCGGCAGCCCGGCCGCGAGGCCCTCCAGGACGCCGAGGCCGAAGGTCTCCACGGTGGAGGGGGCGGCCAGCACGTCCATGGCGGCCAGCAGATCGGGCACGTCGTCGCGCTCCCCGGTGAGCACCAGCCGCTCCCGGACCCCGAGTTCGGTGGCCCGGCGCTCCAGCTCGGCCCGCTCGGGGCCCTCGCCGACCAGCACCAGCCGGGTCGCCGGATCGAGGTCGACGAGCGCCGCCAGCAGCACCTCGAAGCGCTTGCCGGGGACCAGCCGGCCGACCCCGCCGACCACCCAACTGCCCTCCGGGAGCCCGAGTTCGGCCCGGACCCGACCGCGGACGGCGGACCGCTCGGCCGGCGGGCGACGGTAGCCGGCGGTGTCGATGCCGTTGGGGATCAGCTCGATCCGGGCCGGTGGGACACCCCAGGAGCGCAGTGTCTGGGCGACCTGCCGGGAGACCGCGACGGTGGTGCTGCCGAGCCGCTCGGCGGCGAGGTAGAGGCCCTTGACCCCCCGGGTGACCGGCCGGCCCTCGATCACCCCGGCGTGCAGCGAGTGCTCGGTGGAGACCACCGCCCGCACCCCGGCCAGCCGCGCGGCCAGCCGGCCGTACAGCTGGGCGCGGTAGAGGTGGGTGTGCACGAGGTCGTAGCGGCCGGCCCGGACCAGCCGGACCAGCCGGGGCAGCGCGCCGAGGTCCCGGTTGCCGCTCATGCCGAGGTGGTGGACGGTCACCCCGTCCGCGCGCAGCGCCTCGGCGACCGTGCCGGGGTTGGTCAGGGTGAGCACCTCGCAGCGCTGGTGCGGCGGCAAGTGGCGTAGCATCAGGTGCAGTTGGCGCTCGGCGCCGCCCGAGGCGAGCCCGGTGACGATGTGCAGCACCCTCACGGCCGGCGCTCCGTGACCGCCCGCTCGGCGAGGATCCGACGGCCGTGCCTCAGCTCGGTGACGGCGTCCCGCAGCCGGTGCCGGCCCCTCTTGGCGCGCAGCCGCCAGGCGCCGTCGCGGTCGCCGACGTAGCAGCGGGGCAGGGCGAAGCGGCCGGTGAGCGCTGAGTGGGCGATGGCGCAGGCGTAGTCGTACCCGGCGTCGCGCACGGCCAGGGCGGCGGGCGCGTCGACGGCGCCGTACGGGTAGCAGAATCCGGTGACCGGGCCGCCGACCACCTCCTCCAGCAGCCGCCTGCTCTCCCGGGTCTGCACCGCGATGACG
The DNA here is from genome assembly GCF_042734825.1 of Kitasatospora sp. NPDC059648. Lineage (NCBI taxonomy): Bacteria > Bacillati > Actinomycetota > Actinomycetes > Kitasatosporales > Streptomycetaceae > Kitasatospora > Kitasatospora sp. NPDC059648. Next base: position 35,219 of record NZ_JBHWDU010000004.1, read on the forward strand.
TCGGCGGGCAGGCCGGGCAGCGCCTGGTGGCCGAGGCCGTGCGAGCCGATCTCCCAACCCGCGGCCGCCAGTTCGGTGACCTCCTCGACGGTGAGCAGCTTCTTGCGCGGGCCCTCGACGTCCCAGCCGTTGTCCTGGCCGAGGAGGTCGGCGACCACGTACGCGGTGGCGGTGAAGCCGTACGCCTGCAGAATCGGAACGGCGTAGCGGGCGAAGTCCGCGTAGCCGTCGTCGAAGGTGAGGCCGACCAGCTTGTCGCCCCGCCCGTGGGCCCGGGCCCGCATCAGCTCCCGGACCGAGACCCCGCGCCGCCCGCGTCTGTGCAGCCACGCGATCTGCTCGGCGAACCGCTCGGGGCTGACGGTGAGTTGGTACGGATCCTCCTCCTCGACGGCCACCGAGTGGTACATCAGGATCCACGGCGAGGAGGAGCCGGGGTCGGCGGGTTCGCCGACCGGGCGGCGGCTCCTGGGCAGTCGCGCCCGGTCGAGCGGGGCGTTGGTGACGCCCGCCCGGGCCGAACGGAGGGTTCCCCGTTCATTGTCCATGGGGAAACTTCCCTTCATCGGCGACGATTGGCGGGTCCAGGGCCTCTCCGGCGGATCTCGCCGGATCGGCGACTGACGACGATGCGGCGAGCGGCGTGCTCGGACGCCGCGGGCCCGGCGAGGTCCGCCCGAGGGGCCCCCGCCCCATGACCCGGGCGGCCGCGAGGACGGGGCCGCGCACCTCGCGCGCACCGAGTCCGGCCCCGAGGGCGGCGAAGGCCAGCACCACGGTGAGGCCCCCGACGAGGGTCGAGAGCAGCGGACCGGTGGCCAGGCCGGCGGCTGCGGCACCCAGGGCGGTGGCCCCGGTGGCGGTGCCGGCCAGCCGGGCGTGGCCGCCGAGCACCCGGCGCAGCCGCAGCGGGATGCCGCGCAACACCAGGCCGCGCAGCAGAAGCGCGGCGGCGGTGGTGATCCCGGCCGCGTTGCCGGCGGCCAGGCCGAGGGCGCCGAAGCGGGGCGTGGCGAGCAGGCCGACGGTGACGGTCACGGCGAGGCCCAGCAGCATCGCGGCGAGCGGGTACCAGTCCAGCAGCCGGCGGCCGCCGCCCTCGGCACGCGGGTCCCCGGCCCTGCGGACGACCGGGCGCAGCGAGAAGTACGGGCGGATCATCACGCCGGTCAGCGCCTGGGCGGGCAGGCCGAAGCTGTACACCCGGATGACGGCCGCGGTGGCGGCGGTGTCGGGGGGGCCGAAGGCGCCGCGCTGGAACAGCAGCGACACCACCGAGGGGGCGCAGGCCATCAGGAAGGCGGTGCCGAGCAGGACGACCGCGGCGGCCTGGCCGAGGTCCTTCTCGACCCGGTCGCGGGCGGCCGTGAGGTCCCCCGCCGCGAGTGCCCGGGCGACCAGCGGGAAGGTGACGGTGCAGATCAGGATGCCCGCCGTCATGGCGAGTTGGGAGACCTTGGCGGCGTAGTTGAGGTGCGAGATGGTGCCGGGCGGCAGCGCCGAGCCGAGGTAGCGCTCGACGAAGACCTGGCACTGGCGGGTCAGGGTGAACGCCGCGACCGGCAGCAGGGCCAGCGGCATCAGCACCAGGGTGTTGCGGCCGCGCCGGCCGCGGCCGGCGCCGGTCCGGCCGGTCCGCAGGCAGCGCAGGAACGGGCCGACCAGCAGACCGGCCATCAGCAGGCTGCCGAGCGCCACGCCGAGCGCGGCGGAGCGCACGCCGAGCAGTCCGTGGAAGCCGAACAGCAGGGCCAGGATGCCGAGGTTGTAGGCGACGTAGATGGCGGCGGGGGCGGTGAAGCCGTGGTGGGCGCGCAGCGCGGCGGCCAGGTAGCCGGCCACCCCGAAGGGCAGCACGGTGATCGCGGTGATCCGGGTGCAGACGACGGCCAGGCCCGGGTCGGGCAGGCCGGGAGCCAGCAGTTCGACCAGTTGGGGGGCGCCCAGGGCGGCGACCAGGGCCAGCCCGCTGAGCGCCAGCAGCAGCCAGGGCAGGGTGGCGCGGACCAGGTGGCGGACCGGGTCGGGGGCGTCCGGGTCCTCCTCGCGCAGCACCAGGGCGAGGGCGAAGGCGGGCACCATGAGGAAGGACATGGCGTCCTCGATCAGCAGAGGGGCCGCCGTCTCGGGGACGGTCCAGGCGACCAGGAAGGCGTCGGTGCCCTGGCTGGCGCCGAAGTAGCGGGCCAGCAGCAGGTCGCGCAGCAGCCCGAGGCCGGAACCGGCCGCGCTGAGCACGGCGGTGATGCCGAAGGCCTTGACGAGGAAGCCGCCCCGGGGAGAGCGGCCGGCCTCGGGGGCGGCAGCACCGACGTGGGCGCTGCGGGGGGCGGGGAGGGCGGAGGCGAGGACGGCGGGCTGGTCCGTGCTCACAGTGCCACCACCCGCTCGTCGCTCCGGACGGGTTCGGGGCGGGGCGCCTCCTGGAGGGCCGCGCGGGCCGCCAGGCCGAGGACGACGGAGGTCAGCACGGTGGTGGTGCCACCGATGTCGGCGTAGAGGAAGTCGACCAGCACCCAGGTGAGCAGGGCGAGGGCGGCGAGGACCGCGCCCCGGCGGTGGCGGAGGCAGCCGAGCAGCAGTGCCAGGAACAGCGCGGCGTAGGCGGTGATGCCGATCAGGCCCTGCTCGCTGAGCACCAGGAAGTACATGTTGTGCGGGGAGAGCAGCGGTTCGCGCTGGAAGCCGATGGTGGAGTCGGCGGCGTCGCTGCCGGAGGACAGCCGCAGCGGGGCGTGGCTGTCGCGCAGCCGGGGGAAGGCCTTCGGGCCGGCGCCGTGGACGGGGTGGTCCTGCCAGATCCGCCCGGCGGTGGTCCAGAGGTCGTAGCGGTCGGAGACGGACTGGTCGGGCGCGGCGGAGACCGAACCGATCGAACTGAGCCGCTCGGTGACGCCGGAGGCGCCGAGGCCGAGGCCGCCGATCAGGACGACGGCGGCGGCCAGGCCCAGCACGGCGCCGCGGACCAGCAGCCGGGCGTCGGCGCGCAGCAGCAGCACGGTGGCGGCGACGCCGGTGGCGATCCAGCTGCCGCGGCTGAAGGAGACGGCGAGCGGGAAGACGAGGAAGGCGGCTGCGGCGAACATCGCCCGGCGGAGCCGGGCGTTGCCGTCCTCCTCGCGTTCGCCGAGGGCCAGGGCGAGGGCGGCGAGCAGTCCGTAGCCGACCACGGTGGACATCGCCATGATGTCCAGCGCGCCGAAGGTGCCGACGGCCCGGATCGGCTGGCCGGTGTAGGAGGCGCCGGTGCGGGTGAGGTACTGGTTCGCGCCGACCACGCCCTGGATCAGGGCGGCGAGCACGAAGGAGCCGAGGACCAGCCGCTGGTCGGTGCGGTCGCGCAGCGAGCAGAGCACGGCGACGGGCACCAGGACGAACACCTGGGTGAGCCGGACGAAGCCGGTCAGGCTGGTGGCCGGGTCGATCGAGCCGGCGGTGGCGACGGCGGCGGCGACCACGACGCCGCCGAACAGCACGCCGGCGGTGCGGCTGATCGCGGGCAGCCGTCGGCGCAGCAGGTTGAGCGCGGTGAGCGCGACCAGGGCGAGCGAGGCGACGTCGGCGGCGGTGACGTGGACGGCCGCGGTGACGTCCTTCTCCCCGGCGGGCACGCAGACCAGCAGGACGGTCGCCGCGGCGAGCAGGCTCGGCCGGTCCGCGAGCGCGGGCAGGGCCCGCCGTAAGGCAGTCACTCGCCCGCTCGCCCCCGGGGCGCTCGGGCCCGCCGCCCTTCGACTCGGGGCGGGATCGGCCGGAAGGGTCAGGTCCACGACGGGTCAGCTCCCGTCCGGGTGGAGCATCAGGACCGCGGTGCGGCAGAGGATCTTGACGTCCTGCCAGAAGCTCCAGCTCTCGATGTAGCGGTTGTCGAAGCGGGCCCGGTCCTCGATCGAGGTGTCCCCGCGCAGGCCGTTGACCTGGGCGAGACCGGTCAGGCCGACCGGGACGCGGTGGCGGTCGGCGTACTCGGGGTAGGCCTGGCTGAACCGCATGACGAAGTACGGGCGTTCGGGGCGCGGGCCGACCAGGCTCATGTCGCCCCGCAGGACGTTCCACAGCTGCGGCAGCTCGTCCAGCGAGCTCTTGCGCAGCAGGCGGCCGACGGCGCCCATCCGCTGGTCCTGGGCGATGGTCCAGCGGGTCGCCGACTCGTGCTCGTTGCTGGGGCGCAGGGTGCGGAACTTCAGGACGGTGAAGACCCGCCCGTCCAGGCCGGTGCGCTGCTGGCGGAAGAGCACGCCGGGGCCGGTGTCGAAGCGGACGGCGAGGGCGCACAGCGCGAGGACGGGGGCGAGCAGCAGCAGGCCGAGCCCGGCGGCGGTGACGTCCAGGGCGCGCTTGACGGCCCAGCCGGGGCGGCGCGTGGCCGGGCTGCCGAGCCGCAGGCAGGGGAAGCCCCACAGGTGGTCGGCGCCGACGATCGGGGCGGTGGGCAGCGAGCCGTACTCGCGCAGCGCGGGCACCAGCCAGACCTGGCAGCCGAGCCGGACGGCGTCGCGCAGGGTGGCGGCGGTCTCGGTCTCGTCGGCGGCTCCGGCGGTGGCGATCACGTGGTGGATCCGGTACCGGCGGATCTCGCGCTCCAGCACCTCGCGGCCGCCGAGAACGGGCAGGTCGGTGTCGCCGGCCAGCAGCGGCGGGTCGGCGTCCAGGAAGCCGACCGGGCGCATGCCGTACTCGCCGTGCGCACGCAGGGCGGCGGCGACCGTGCGGCCGAGCTGACCGGCGCCGAGCACCAGGACGGGGCTGGGGCGGCTGCGGCGGATCCGCCGGACCAGGTGGTAGAGGACACCGCGGCCGACGGAGGCGATCAGGAGCTGGGCACCGAGCAGGACGGTGAGGCGGGCCGGAGTGGCCGGGCCGCAGTCGGGCCAGCGGCCTTCCAGGCAGCCGGCCAGGGTGACGGCGAAGGCGGTGGCGACCACGGCCCGGACGGCCAGGGCGGGCAGTTCGTCCAGGACGGAGAGGGTGAGCCGGGTGCGATAGAGGCCGCCGGCCAGGTTGAGCAGCAGGAGCAGGGGCAGGACGGCGGCGGCACCGAGCAGCGGGGCGAGCGGGACGGTCGGGTCGATCGCCCGGTTGGCGATGCCGGTGCCGGTGCACAGCGCGATCGCGTCGACCTGGACCAGCGCGAGCGGCAGGGCGAGCCGGGAGCGGGCCGCCCTGCGGTGCCGACGGGGCGGCGGCACGGCCCGGGTGTACGCCGCCCCGGTCGGCCGGTCGAGCAGCCCGGTGGCGGGCAGACGAGGTCCGGACAGGGGCCCGCCGGATCGCGGCACACTCTCGTGGTCAATGGTCATCAGCGCACGAACTCCCCTGCTGTGTGCCCGGGGTGACGTCCCCCCGGCACCGATCGGCGAGGAGCGGCCGTCCCGGCCCGGTGGGCGCGGTCCTGACAGCACCTGCCATCGCTGGCGGCTCTCGGTGGTCCCGCGGAGGGGCCGATCGCAGAACCGCCGGTCACCTTGGAAGCGGCCGCGAGGGGCCCGGACGCGAATTTCCGGGATGAAAGAGAAACGAAACAGGCAGAATCCGACAATACCGAACCATTCCATGCGGGCAGGAAGGTGACTTGCCGTTTCATTCCAGCCGCCCATTAATAGGTATTTCGGATTGAACGCCTCGCCCATATCCGGTTGAGGGTGCGAATACTCCGGCACCGGAACGGCGGGGATTCACGGCATGTGAAACGATCAGATCCGCTCTGGGACACGGGCCCGGCGCCGTCCGACCGCCGGCCCGGCACCCAGCAGGTCGCGGTACAGGGCGTCCACCTGTTCGACCACGGTGCGGACGTCGTGCCGGGCCACCACGTGGTTCCGCAACCGGGCACCGCGCCGCTCGCACTCGATCGGATCGGACAGCGCTTCGGCCATCCGGGTGGCGAGCGCCTCCGCCTCCTCGGGCGGCACCACCGACTGCGCCCGCTCGGTCTGCGGCAGGCACTCCCGGGCGCCCGGCACGTCGGTCAGCAGCACCGGACGGGCGGCCGCCATCGCCTCCAGCGGGGCCAGCGCCATGCCCTCCCAGCGCGAGGGCAGCACCACCAGGTCGGCCGCCGCCAGCCACGGGCGCGGATCCGGCACGTCCCCGACCAGCCGGACCCGGCACGGCTCGGCCGACTCCCGGACCGTCTCCGCCACCCGCTGCTCCTCCGGCCCGCCACCGACCAGCGCCAGCCGGGCCTGCGGCACCCGGCGCAGCACCTCCGGCCAGGCGGCCAGCAGCACGTCCTGGCCCTTCTGCCGGCACAGCCGCCCGACACAGACCGCCAGCGGGGCGTCCAGGTCCAGCCCGAGCGCGATCCGGGCGGCCCGGCGGTCGGCCGGCGCGTAGTGGCGGACGTCGACGCCGTTGGGCACCACCGCCCAGTCGGCGTGCACCCCGGCGGCCACCCCGTCCACCCGTTCCCGGACGCTGACGCACAGCAGCCGGTGCGCCCAGCGGGTCGCGAAGCGCTCCCAGCGCAGGGTGGCGGAGGCCATCGGGCCCTCCACGGCGGCGAAGGACCAGGCGTGCGGCTGGAAGACGGTCGGCACCGCGCCGCGCACGGCCAGCCGGCCGGCCAGCCCGGCCTTGGCACTGTGCAGGTGGACCACGTCGGGCGCGGCGGCCCGGACGATCCGGCGCAGCCGCCAGGCCTCGGCGGCGGTGGCCGGGCCGGGCGAGCGGTCGGCGGGCCAGTCCCGGACCAGCGCGCCCGCCGCGGCAGCCCCCTCGGCCAGCCGCCCGCCGCGCGGACAGGCGACCAGCACCCGGTGCCCGGCCTCGCGCTGCCCCCGGACCAGATCGACGACGACGCGGGCGACTCCGCCGTCCACCGGCTGCGAAACATGAAGGATCGTCATATGCACGGCGGCGAGCCTAGGGTGGCTCCCCCGCGCCGCGGGACGCCCGTCACCCGCAGGTGGTGGGCCGTCCACCCGTACGGCTTGCCGCTCGTACGGGCAGACGAGCCGCTCGAAACTCCGGGCGATTCACCCGGTCCATCGGAACGGCTGGTACTCCGCGCGGGTCAGCGGACCTCGGCGGCCAGGTTGGCCAGCACCTGGTCGTGGACCCGGTTCAGGCCCTTGGGGGCGAAGGTGCGCTCGAAGAAGCCGCCGATGCCGGTCGCGCCCTGCCAGGTCGCGGTGACGGTGACCTTGGAGCGGCCCTCGCCGGCGGCCGAGACGGTCCAGGTGATCACCATGCTGGAGTTGGCGTCCTTCTCCACCAGCTGGTCCGGCTTCGGCGCCGAGACGGTGAACAGGCAGTCGCGCACCCGCTTCTCGGTGGCCTGCAGCTTCCAGTGCACCTGGGTGCCGGCACCGGTGCCGCCGACCCGCACCTCGTACTCGCTGTACTGCGCCGGCAGCAGCTTCGGGCGGGTCACCTGGTAGTCGGCCAGCGCCTCGTACACCCGCTCGGGGGCGGCGTCGTAGACCCGCTCGGTGGTGGCCTGCACCTGTCCCATGACCTTGCTCTCCTCGTGTGGTGGGTACCGGTCTGGCGGACCGTTCTCACCGGCAAGCCAATCACAGCGGCGCGGCGCTCACGCGGCGGGCCGGTCCGCGGACTCCCGTCGCCCGTGCCGCGGGCGGGAGCCGGCGGACCGGCCCGGGAGGATAGGGTGGCCGGTGTGCTCGATCTGGTGACTGCGCTGCGCTACGTGGACCCGCTGCGGGCGGGGGGTTCGGTACCGGGCGTCGTGGAGACCGACGACCTGGGGACGTACGTGGTCAAGTTCACCGGTGCCGCCCAGGGGCGCAAGGCGCTGGTGGCCGAGGTGATCGTCGGTGAGCTGGCCCGGCGGCTCGGGCTGCGGGTTCCGGAGCTGCGGCTGGTGGACTTCGATCCGGTGGTGGCCGCGGACGAGCCGGACACCGAGATCCAGGACATGCTCAGGGCGAGCGCCGGGCTCAACCTCGGGATGGACCTGCTGCCCGGGGCCGCGGACTACCAGCCGGGGACGGTCCCGGTGGACTCCGCCGAGGCCGGGCGGGTGGTCTGGCTGGACGCGCTCACCGGCAACGTCGACCGCACCGTCCACAACCCCAACCTGGTGGTCTGGCACCGGCGGCTCTGGCTGATCGACAACGGCGCCGCGCTGATCTTCCACCACCGCTGGGCCACCGCGGAGGCGTCCGTCGGCAAGCGGTACGACCTCAGCGCCCACGCGCTCGGCGCCTGCGCCCCGGACGTCCGACTGGCCGACGAGGACCTCGGGCCGCTGGTCACGGTCGAGCTGCTGGAGCAGGTGGTGGCGCTGGTCCCGGACGAGTGGCTGGCCGACGAGCCCGGCTTCGACTCGGTGGACGCCGTCCGGCACGCGTACGTCGACCACCTGGCCGCCCGGGCGGTGCTCTCCGAGGAGTGGCTGCCGGAGGGCTTCGCCACCCCCGAGCAGCTGCGCGAGGCGGAGCTGCGGCGTGCGGCCCGCACCTGGGCCGGTCGGCCGGCCTGGTTGCAGGAGGTGCCGGACCTGCACGGCAAGCCGTCGGTGGAGACGGTCTGGGAGCACCACTTCGAGGACTGAAGCGCCTCCGGGCCCTGATGCCGAACGCAGCCGGGGAGCGGGGGCCCGGGGCCCGCGCCCCCGCGGCGGGTTCGGTGGTCAGCGCTCGGGGGTGAACG